>NZ_JBHWJT010000010.1:0-283078 GCF_042731325.1 Streptomyces sp. NPDC059866
TGCGGAAACACCATGTCCAGCAAGTCGTCACACACTGCGGACCATGCCACCGAAGTGACATTCGGTCACCCCATCACGAAAATCTTGACTGAGCCCATCGAGAAGCCGGCCTCGTCCTCGAAGACGATGAACGCCCCCCGCGCCGCCGCAGTCGTTCCACCTGCGGCCACACGTCCTTCTTCCACAGCTCGACCGCGTGCTCGTCGCGCTCCATCGCCCGGCGGGCGGGACACTGCCAGGACCAGCCGTGCCGGTGCAGCAGCCGCCACACCGCCGCCATCGGGCAGTCGATACCGAACCTCCAGGCGATCAACGCTCTGATCCGGGCCAGGGTCCACCGCTGGTCCTCCCAGCCGTGCTCAGCGGGTCCAAGGGCCAGCTCCCTCTCTCACTCGGCGAACTGGCCGTCCGACAGCTTGGGACGTTTCGGCGGCCCCATGGAGGCGAGGGCCTACGCAGCACAGCAGTGCCTCTATCGATCGTGTCTTCATATGTGACAACTCGTTGATCGGATGGGGTGGGTGCCTGAGCTCTGCCCTGGCCAACAGGCCACACCACGAACAGAAGGGCAGAACGTGATCAACGAATCGGCACTGCTGGAATCGAAGAGCCTGCGCAGCAGCGTGCTGGAGCGCACGGATGTGCTCGACAGGGTGAAGGCACTGTCGCTGCTTCCGGACGGGATGCATGTGACGACGGCGATGGTGGCGGCGTACTTCGAGGTGGGCCGCAAGGCCATCGAGTCCCTGGTAATCGATCACCGAGACGAACTGACGGCCAGCGGGTACCGCGTATTGACAGGTACATAACTGACCTCCTTCAAGGAGGTCAGTGGGATTCAGTCGCGCTCCCGGTCCCTCGCTCTGTATCCGCGTCGCGCCATCCTCAACATCGCCATGCTGCTCCGCGACAGCGAAGTCGCACGTCAGGTGCGTGTCTACCTCCTCGACATGGAGTACCTGGCGCGTACACAACCTGTGGATAACCTCGTCCACACCGACGGCGTCTCCCTCGACGACCGCATCGACCAGCGCATCACCCACATCCTCGGCAAGACGGTCGTGCCGATGTTCAACGCCCTGATCGAAACGTCAGGCGAGCACCGCAGGGAGCTGATCGCGCTCCGCGCAGGCGTCCAGCGCATCGAGCGACGGCTCCACCAGCACCACGCCCGGCTGAAGCGGCTCGAAGGGGTACGAGACGACCGCCCCGCCGTCGGAGTCATGGCCGCCATGGACGCCATGAACGGCCGCACGTTCGAGCGCCACATCGCCAAACTGCTGCAGCGCGACGGCTGCACCAACGTCGTCGTACAAGGCGGTCACGGCGACCGGGGCGTCGACATCATCGCGCTCACGGCCGACGGGCGACGCCTCGTCGCCCAGTGCAAGAGGTTCGCGCCCTACCTCTCCATCACCAGCCCAGACGTCCAGAAGTTCATCGGGTCGGCGAAGGTTCTGTACGGCGCGGACGTGGCGCTCTATGTGGCGACATGCCCCTTCACACCTGAGGCCCTGAGCATCGCCGCCGAGGCCGGCATCACCGCCGTACACCGCGGCGTGCTGGAGGAGTGGAGCGCCGGGGAACCGCTGAAGATCCTGGAGTAGGCATGGTGTGACGCCAAAAGGCCCGAAGCCGCAAGAGGAAGTTGCGGCTTCGGGCCTCCGCCATGCTAGGGGACAGTGGTCCTCGAAGAACCTCTGTCAGCCGCGCAGCTCCTCCGGCACCGTCCGCTCCCCGTCCACCTTCTCCACCCGCTCCAGCTCCCCCCACACCACATACCGGTACCGGCTCGTGAACACCGGCGTGCACGTCGTCAGCGTGATGTACCGGCCCGCCTTCGTCTTCCCGGACTCCTTGGGGATCGCGTCGAGGACCTTGACGTTGTACTTCGAGGTCTCGGGAAGGACGGCGTAGACCTTGTAGACGTACCACTTGTCCTTCGTCTCGAAGACGATCGGGTCGCCCTTCTTCAGCTTGTCGATGCCGTGGAACTTCGCGCCGTGGCCGTCGCGGTGGGCGGCGAGGGAGAAGTTGCCGTTCTTGCCGCTGGTGGGGAGGGCCGCCTTGACGGGGTCGGTGTAGTAGCCGGCGACGCCGTCGTTGAGAAGCTCCGTGGACGTGCCCTTCTTGATCAGGATCTCGTCCTTGTTCATCGCGGGTACGTGCAGGAAGCCGATGCCGTCCTTGGTGTCCAGCGCGCCGGGCCCGGAGGGCGCGGAGCTGGCCCAGTTGTCACGGACCTTGTCGCCCTCCTTGTCCGCTTTACGGTCCGCGAGGACGTTCGTCCACCACAGCGAGTAGACGACGAACAGGCCGAGAACGAGACCTGCGGTGATGAGGAGCTCACCGAAGACGCTGACCGCCATGGCGATCCGGCCCGGGCCGCGGCGCCGCGGCCCGGGCGCAGCGGGGCCGGTGTCGGTGTGCTCTTCGCGATCGGTGGTCGCTGCCACTGTTCCTCTGCCCCTGCCCTTAACTGACGAGCGCATCCGGCTTGCCCTTGCTGCGCGGCCGTTCCTCGACCATCTTGCCCCAGACGATCATCCGGTACTTGCTCGTGAACTCCGGTGTACAGGTCGTCAGGGTGATGTACCGGCCGGGCTCCTTGAAACCCGAGTCCTTGGGGACCGGATCCAGGACACTGACGTTGCTCGGCGAGGTCACCGGAAGGATCGACGCCATCGAGTAGACGAAGTACGTGTCCTGCGTCTCCACAACGATCGGATCGCCCGGGTCGAGACGGTTGATGTACCGGAACGGCTCGCCGTGCGTGTTGCGGTGGCCGGCCAGCCCGAAGTTACCGGTCTTCGCATCCGGCATCGCCGTCTTCAACGCGCCCTCCGCGTAGTGGCCGACCATGCCCCGGTCCAGCACCCCCTTGTTGCTGGTGCCCTCGGCGATCGGCACGACCACGTCCAGCTTGGGAATGTGCAGCAGCGCAAAGCCCTGGCCCGGCTCGAAGGTGCCCGGGTTGCGCTTGCCGCTCGCCCAGTCGTCCTGCAGCTGGCTCGCCTCGTTGCCGGCCTGCGCGTGCGCCCGGACGTTCGTCCACCACAACTGATAGGTGACGAACAGCAGCATCAGCACGCCGGTGGTGATGAACACCTCACCGATCACCCGGCTGGCGACCACCGCCGGGCTCGGTCTGCTCGCCCGCGCCTGCCTCCGCGCCTCCACCCGGGACAAGGGACGCTGCGGAGCCGTCGCGGCGTCGGTGTCGACGGGCCTACGGGAGCCTCCGTGCCGTCCGTGACGCCGCTTGGCGGCCTTTCTGCGGGCCGCGCGACCACCGGTGGCGGGTCCGGCGGCGGAAGAGGCCGACGGGGCGGGAGAAGCCGATATGGACTCACCGACGGGGCCCACCTCGCCCGGCGGCTCGGGTATCCGCAGGGCGACGGTCTCCTCGTCGACGGGGGGTTCGTACGGCGCCTGATACGGCTCCTGGGACGGGGGATACCCCTCCGTGCCGTACCAGTCCGTACCGGGCGCCGCGGTCACGCCGAGGCCCTGCCCACCACCGGGGCGAGCCCCGCCGACCTCGCCACCGCTCCGTGGTCGCCGCACTCCACCAGCCAGTTGGCCAGCATCCGGTGACCGTGCTCGGTCAGCACCGACTCGGGATGGAACTGCACACCCTCGACCGGGAGTTCACGGTGTCTCAGGCCCATGATGATGCCGTCGTGCGTCCGCGCGGTGACCTCCAACTCGGCCGGCACGGTGACCGGCTCGGCGGCGAGAGAGTGGTAGCGAGTCGCCGTGAACGGCGAGGGCAGGCCCGCGAAGACACCCTTGCCCTCATGCTCGACCAGCGACGTCTTGCCGTGCAGCAACTCCGGCGCACGATCCACGACACCGCCGTACGCCACCTGCATCGACTGCATACCGAGGCAGACACCGAAGACGGGCACCCCGGCGTCCGCACAGTGCCGGACCATGTCGATACAGACACCGGCCTGTTCGGGAGCGCCGGGACCGGGCGACAGCAGCACACCGTCGAAACCGTCATCCGCGTGCGCCGTCGACACCTCGTCGTTGCGCCGGACCTCGCACTCGGCACCCAGCTGGTACAGGTACTGCACCAGGTTGAAGACGAAGCTGTCGTAGTTGTCGACGACGAGAATGCGCGCGCTCACTGGTTGTCCACCGTCACATCGTTGAAGGGAAGCAGCGGTTCGGCCCACGGAAAGACGTACTGGAACAGGACGTAGACCACGGCCAGGATCAGTGCCAGTGAGATCAGCGCCCTGACCCACGCGTTCCCCGGCAGATGCCGCCAGATCCAGCCGTACATGCCGTCCCTTCCGTCGCACCACGGCACCAGACTCACGCCGTACTGCACCAGACTAACGGCGCAGGGCCGCTGGTTTCCCGGCCTCCACAGGCTGAGTGGAATCGAGATGCGCCCAGACGATCAGCCGGTGGCTGTGTCCCCACTCCGGTTCGCAGGTGGTCAGCGTGAGATAGCGGCCCGCACGCATGTACCCGGATTTACGTGGCACGGGGTCGATCACCTCAACGTCCGTCGGCACGGTTTTGTACGGCCCCTTGCCGATCCGGTACGTGAACCAGGTCGTCCCATCCGTCAGCACCACCGCGTCGCCACGACGCAGCCGGGGGAAATCCTTGAAGGGATCACCGTACGTGCGCCGGTGACCCGCCACCGAAAAGTTCCCCTTCTGACCCAGCTGCGCGGTGCCGGCGTAGTGGCCGAGCCCCTTCTTCAGAGTGTCGGTGGCGGTGCCCTCGAGCACGGGCTTGTTCCACGTGAAACCAAGACGCGGAATGTACATGATCGCGAACGGTTTCCCGTTCTCGTACGCCGCCGGCTTCGGGGGGCTCGCAGAGGCACCGGGGGCTGCGCCCGGCTGCACGGCCCCCCGCGACCACTGCTCCTGAAGCCGGTCGACCTCGTCATCCATGACGTTGTCAGCCTTCACGCCGGTCCAGAACAGCACATAGACGACAAAGAGCACGATCACAGTGCCGACGGTGATGCACAGTTCGCTGACGATCCTGACGATCACGCGCACCGGCGGCTCCTGAGCGGCGCTTACTCCACGGGCTTCGCGTAGTGCAGGTCCACTGTGCCCGAATAGCCGGGCAGAGTCACCGCCCCGTTCTCCTCCACTTTCCAGCCCAGGCCGTAGACATTGACGTACACCATGTAGTTCTGGATCGCCGGCGACGCCGAAAGCGCCTGCTGCAGCTTCTCCGGATCGCCGACCGCCGTGATCTTGTACGGCGGTGAGTAGACCCGGCCCTGGAGGATCAGGGTGTTGCCCACACAGCGCACCGCGCTGGTGGAGATCAGCCGCTGATCCATGACCTTGATCCCCTCGGCGCCGCCCTCCCACAGAGCGTTCACCACAGCCTGCAGGTCCTGCTGGTGGATGACCAGGTAGTCGGGCTGCGGCTCCGGATAGCCGGGGAGCTTGGCGGTGGCGTTCGGCGGAGCGTCATCGAGCGTCACCGTCAGCGCCTCACCGGTGAGCTTCTGAGTACCCGCGTTCTTCTCCAAGGCGGCGAGCTTGTCGTCCTCCGCCTTGGTGCTGCCGTCATCGCGCTCGGCGAGGGACTCGACGTCCTCACGCAGGGCCGCGTTGGACTCGTCCAGTTCGCCGTTGTTCCGGCTGCGCTCCTCAATCAGGTCGGAGAGCTTCAACAAAGACGCATCCGTACGGATATTGGTGCCTTTGGCCGTATGGAAACTGGTGAAGAAAATGAGCCCCGCGAGAGCGAAGACGCCCACCGTGAGCAGCCGCACGGGCCGGAAAGCCCACCGGCGGGCAGGGCTGGATCCCGTCCCGGGGGAGTCGGCAGAATTGCTCAACGTACCCTTATCTCCTTCGGCGCCACGGAAGCACTACGCTAACGGACGCCCGGGGAGCGCTCTGAGCTCCTTGCACCCCGAACGTTGCCCCGAGCCCGACCCAGTTCCCTGCGCGGCCACGCAGCGCATCGACAGGAGAGACCCTCGTGCCGAAGTCACGTATCCGCAAGAAGGCCGACTACACGCCGCCGCCGTCGAAGCAGGCGACCAGCATCAAGCTGAACAGCCGCGCCTGGGTCGCCCCGGTCATGCTCGCCATGTTCCTCATCGGGCTGGCCTGGATCGTCGTCTTCTATGTGACCGACGGTTCGCTGCCGATCGACTCGCTGGGCAACTGGAACATCGTGGTGGGCTTCGGCTTCATCGCGGCCGGATTCGGTGTCTCCACCCAGTGGAAGTAGGCCGGTCGAAGACCAGGCGAGCGGGCGGTGAACGCAGCTCTGCCCACGGCTATCCGCTGAGTTATCCACAGCAGTGAGAATTTCCACAGCCGACCTGGGGAAAAGACCGACGATCTGTGGATAACGCATCGGACGTTGACACCGATACGACAGCCACACTATCCCCGGAAACCTTGTTCGCCCCCTGTCTGACCTGCGGAAACGCCGCTCACCGACAGGGGGCACACCTGTTCCCACACAGCGTGCACAAGATCCACCACGCACTGTGGACAACTTGAACAGCTCAGTGGATAACCACCCGGCTCAGCTGAGCTGAGCGGTCCGCAGCAGCGTCATCCCCACGACGACCGCCAGGACCAGCGCGCAGGTGCCGTACTGGACCAGTGCCCGGCGTTCGCGCGGGGCGTGGACCATGGCGTAGCCGATGACCAGGCCTGCGGCGAGTCCTCCGATGTGGGCCTGCCAGGCGATGTCGAAGCCCGGGCTGAACGTGAAGATCAGGTTGATCGCGAGCAGGGCGATGACCGGGCGCATGTCGTAGTTGAGCCGGCGCATGAGCACGGCTGTCGCGCCGAAGAGGCCGAAGATCGCTCCCGAGGCGCCCAGCGAGGCTGTCGTCGGGGCTTCCAGCAGATAGGTCAGGGCGCTGCCTGCGAGGCCTGAGACGAGGTAGAGCGTGAGGTAGCGGGTGCGGCCGAGGGCGGCTTCGAGGGGGCCGCCGAGCCACCAGAGGCTGAGCATGTTGAAGCCGATGTGCCAGATGGCTTCGTGGGTGAACATCGAGGTGAACAGGCGGTACCACTCGCCCTCTGCGACGCCCTCTGTCGGTCCCCAGGGCGCTGGTGGCCATTCGCCGATGAGGACGATGTGGTTGAGGAGGGATGGTTCGGCCCGGCCGGCGATGAATACGGCGAGGTTGATTCCGATGAGGATCTTGGTGAGGAGTCTGGGGTCGGCGACGACGGTGCCGCCTGCGATGGTGCGGGGGCGGGAGGCGCCCGGTGCGTGTCCGGTGCCGGAGGCGTCGCGGACGCAGGCGGGGCACTGGAAGCCGACGGAGGCGCTGACCATGCAGTCGGGGCAGATCGGGCGTTCGCAGCGGGTGCAGTGTACGCCGGTCTCGCGGCCGGGGTGGCGGTAGCAGACGGGCGTGCCGGCGGCGTCCTGCGGGCCCTGGTTGTCCGGGCCGTGGTTGTGCGGGCCGTTCGGGCTGCCTGGCGCCTGGTCCATGAGGTCCCCTCATCGTCGAGTCCGACAGAAACGCCCCGCTCTCTTTACGGACGAGCGGGGCGTTTGGTTCCCTACGGGAGGTCTCGGACTCGGCTTTTGCGGGTCCTCCGACTTGGTCCTCGCGGGCCTTCCGGCTCAGCCTTCGCGGGTCTCCACGACGACCGACTCGATGACGACGTCGTTGAGGGGGCGGTCGGTGCGCGGGTTGGTCTGGGTGCTCGCGATCGAGTCGATGACCTTCTGGCTGGCCGCGTCCGTGACTTCGCCGAAGATGGTGTGCTTGCGGTTCAGCCAGGCCGTCGGGGAGACGGTGATGAAGAACTGCGAGCCGTTGGTTCCCGGGCCGGCGTTGGCCATCGCCAGCAGGTAGGGCTTGTCGAACTGCAGGTCCGGGTGGAACTCGTCCGCGAACTGGTAACCGGGGCCGCCCGTGCCGTTGCCCAGCGGGTCGCCGCCCTGGATCATGAAGCCGCTGATGACCCGGTGGAAGACCGTGCCGTCGTACAGCTTGTCCGTGGACTTCTGGCCGGTGGCCGGGTGGGTCCACTCACGCTCGCCCTTGGCGAGCTCGACGAAGTTCTTGACCGTGATCGGCGCATGGTTCGAGAAGAGCCGAACCTGGATGTCGCCGTGGTTGGTCTTCAGGGTGGCGTAAAGCTGCTCAGCCACGATCTGCCTTCCGTTGTCTTCCTGTGACCCCACGATCCTCGCACGGCCTGCGCCGTACGTCGCCCGACGTGCTGTTTAGGGCGGAAATCCGGGCGGGGGGCTTGCAGATTTTCCGATGAGTCGTTCCGTGGCGGGAGCGCGGAGCGGCGATCCGTGGCATTGTCGACGACAAGCTCCTGTTGCCGTATTCATCCGCTATTGCGCGGCGACCATGACCCGGATGCCCGTCCTCACATGCCACGTCATGCTTGGGCAGGCATGATCCCTAAAAGGGTGGAAAGTCGAAATACGTACGCCACCGAGGAGGAGGAACCCGTGACCCGCATCGACAGCGTGCGCGCCGCGACCGGCTCGGCGAAGGACAGCGTGCTGCACGCCGCGGAAGTGGTGGCGCCGTACGCCGACACGGCGAAGGACCGGGCCGCGCACTATGCACACGAGGCACGCGTACGGCTTGCGCCCAGGGTGTCGCAGGCCGCCGGGCAGGCCCGCGTCCAGTACGAGTCGCATCTCGCGCCGCGCCTGGAACAGGCCCGTTCGCATGTGCCGCCGAGGGTGGACCACGCCGCCCATGAGGCCGCTTTCCGTACCCGTATGGCTGCCCGGCAGGCTGCCGGCTACTCCCGGCCGAAGATCGAGCAGGCGGTGGCCGCGGCCGGGCCCGTCAAGGACGAGGCGGCGTCGCGTGGTGCCGCCGCGCTGGCTGCGCTGCGTGGCCAGGTCTCGGCCGAGGAGATTCACAGGCTGGTCCGCAGGCATGAACGGCGGGCCAAGGCCGGCCGGGCCGTGAAGGTGCTGGCGGTTCTCGGCGTTCTCGCGGGCGGCGCTTTCGCCGCCTGGAAGTGGTGGGACAAGCAGGCCAACCCTGACTGGCTGGTCGAGCCGCCCGCCGCGACCGAGGTTTCCGAGTCGGGCCAGCTCACGTCGGTGGACGGCAGCGGACAGTCCGTGCTCGATCCCGAGGTGCAGGCCAAGGAGGCCGAGGAGGAGGCTGCGGACCGCGAGGACCGCGGCTGAGCCGTCTGACTGTGAGGCGGGAGACTTGTGGGTCTCTCGCCCCGCAGTGATGATTCACGCGGGTGCCCCCGGGTGGAACGGTGTTTCACGTGAAACCGGCGAGCGGCGCGCGCTCTGCGTCGTACGGCCGTAACTTGCTTGCTATTGCACCTGGTTGACGATTGCGTGGCACAGCCGTACCTCACCTGTCACGTGCGTGAGCTGCGGTGCTGAATGCCAAGAACGGCACCGTGCGTCAGGAGTGTGGGGGCACCGTTCATCTCTGCGCACGAGGGCGAGTCCAGTTGCGCCTGCAATGAGCTGTCGCAGGTGCACCGGCTGTCAACAGTTGAGCTGGGACATCCACCGAAGCACCGGTCCTCCGGTGTGAGTGGCTCAGGTGGGTCCGCCGCGCCGGATCCGTGATCCGGCGGCGCAGCGCGTGGGCCGGGTCAGGCAGGCCGACGTCCCACAGACTGGCAGAGTCCACGATGTCGAGGGCCGGGGTGCGTCCGCCTGGGTTGAAGCGGGACGCGCGGAAGCCTGACCGGTCCGGTGGGTGTGCTTCGGGGAGCGGCTGCCGCTCCCCGTACGCATACGCGTGTTCCGCGTGCACTGAGACACGAAAATGCCCTCCGAACCGCGTTTCCGCGGTTCGGAGGGCATTTACCGGTGGAGCCTAGGGGAGTCGAACCCCTGACATCTGCCATGCAAAGACAGCGCTCTACCAACTGAGCTAAGGCCCCCGGAAGGGAGACGTCCGGCCGGAAGAACCGCGTACCGGCGGGCGCCGCAGACCAGAGTAGCGGGTGACCCCCGGTATCTCGCAAAAAGATTGGGGGTCCCCGTGAACGACCACTCTCCGTAAGATGCTCGGCGTGGTTCGCTACAGCGAACCGCGGTTTTGGGGAAAGCGATGGGGAGACGCAATGGACGCCGCACAGCAGGAAGCCACCGCAAGAGCGCGGGAACTGCAGCGGAACTGGTACGGGGAGCCGCTGGGGGCGCTCTTCCGTAAGCTCATAGACGATCTTGGACTCAACCAGGCTCGTCTCGCGGGGGTGCTGGGACTGTCCGCGCCGATGCTGTCCCAGCTGATGAGCGGTCAGCGGGCGAAGATCGGAAACCCTGCCGTGGTCCAGCGGGTGCAGTTGCTGCAGGACCTGGCCGCACAGGTGGCGGACGGCAGTGTGAGCGCGGCGGAGGCCACCGATCGGATGGAGGAGATCAAGAAGTCGCAGGGGGGCTCGGTGCTCAGCAACAGCACACAGACGACGAGCAGCTCGGGAGCGCCCACGGTCAAGCGGGTGGTCCGCGAGATCCAGTCGCTGCTGCGTTCGGTGGCGGCTGCGGGAGACATCATCGAGGCCGCGGACACCCTCGCCCCGACCCATCCGGAGCTGGCAGAGTTCCTCCGGGTGTACGGCGCGGGCCGCACCTCCGACGCCGTCGCGCACTACCAGGCCCACCAGAGCTGACCGCACGGCCCGTTCGCCGCGTGGGGTGCGGCAGTCGGGCCCTGTGCGCGGCGGCGGCGAGAGCGGCGCGAGGAAAGGTCGCGAGAGGGGTCGTATCACTCGTCGAGGGGCAGGCAAGGGGGGAAGCCCTGGGATCGTAGGGGGAGGAGCGGCGCACAGCGATGGGTGAGGTCTTCGCCGGACGGTACGAACTGGTCGATCCGATCGGGCGTGGAGGAGTCGGCGCCGTCTGGCGTGCCTGGGACCATCGCCGACGCCGCTATGTGGCCGCCAAGGTCCTGCAGCAGAGCGACGCGCACTCGCTGTTGCGCTTCGTACGCGAACAGGCGCTGAGGATCGATCACCCTCATGTTCTCGCGCCGGCCAGCTGGGCCGCCGACGACGACAAGGTCCTGTTCACCATGGATCTGGTCGCCGGCGGTTCGCTGGTCCATCTCGTCGGGGACTATGGCCCTCTACCGCCGTCCTTCGTCTGCACCCTCCTCGACCAGCTGTTGTCGGGGCTGGCCGCGGTGCACGCCGAGAACGTGGTGCACCGGGACATCAAGCCCGCCAACGTGCTGCTGGAAGCCACCGGTACGGGCAGGCCCAAGCTGCGCCTGTCCGACTTCGGCATCGCGATGCGGCTGGGCGAGCCCCGGCTGACCGAGACCAACCTCGTGGTGGGTACGCCGGGGTATCTGGCGCCGGAGCAGATGATGGGCGCCGAGCCGGACTTCCCGGCGGATCTGTTCGCCGTGGGGCTGGTCGCGCTGTATCTGCTGGAGGGCGCCAAGCCGGACGCCAAGGCGCTCGTGGAGTACTTCGCAGCGCACGGGACTCCCAGTGCGCCCGTGGGTGTCCCGGAGCCGTTGTGGCAGGTCGTGGCGACACTGCTGCAGCCGGATCCGCAGGCCCGCTTCCGCACCGCCACGGGTGCGCGCAAGGCGCTCGCTTCGGCGGCCGAGCTCCTGCCCGACCCCGGCCCCGACGACGAGCAGATCGAGATCTTCGACCAACTCGGGCCGCTTCCCTCGGGGTTCGGGCCCGTGGGGCCGCTCGCTTCGGCGGCCGGGACGCGCACGGCGGCGGGTGCGGGGTCCGGAGTCGGGGCAGTCCCTCCGGGGGCCGGGGACGCAGCCGACTCGCTGTCCTCGCGGTCCGGCACGGGCTCCGTACGTTCTGGGGCGCGCGGGGAGGGCGTGGTCGCGGATCCCCGTCAGCAGCCCACCGCTCACCCTGGCGTCGTCACTCCGGCGCAGCCCTCCGCTCCTTCGCAGCCGGCCGGCATGTCGGACACCGGCAGCTTCCATCTGCCGCCTCCGCAGCCCACCGTCAGTTCCCCTCGGGCGGCCGCCCCCGAGGCCCGGTCCGCAGAGGCATCCGTACCGGCACAGCAGGGCCCACCGCAGCCACAGCACCATCGGCATCCACAAGCACAGCAACCGTTCCTCACCTCCCCTCACGAGACCACGCACGTGCTGTCCTCCCCCCAGCCGCAAGCACCGCTGTACCCCGCTCCGGCGCCGCCCCCGGCGATGCCCCGGCGCGCTGACGCCTCTACTGCTTCGTACACCGCTCAGGACGCGCAGGTTCCACCCTCCGCACCACCGGTTTCGCGGCACCCTGCCGACCAGCCAGCCCACCAGCCGCTCACCGGCAGCCCGAGCGGCCCCCAGCCGAGCGCCCCTCACTCCAGCCGCCGCTACCCCCGCCACCGCCACCCCGGCCGACGTCGCCCGGGCCCGCCCGCGAAGGTGGCGGTCCCGCTGGTCCTGCTGGCCCTGGCCTGCTACGCCGTGGGTTTCTGGGCGTTGACCCAGGTCTGACTACCCGGCGAGGCCGGCCCTCCGCCGTGCCACCGCCGTCCAGACCCCGAGCCCCACCAGAATCACCGTGCCGGCGCCGATCCCGCCCGCCGCGAGTGCCGTCATCGCGGCGTCGTCCCCCGCCGCGCCGCCGGAGCCGGCAGCTCCGCGATCCTGGCGCGTGACCTCGAAGAGGTCGTCCGGCACGGACTGCCCGGCATAGGCGGGCGCTTCCTGCGCCGTCCCCGCCATCCGTACGCGCAACGTCAGCTCGAACGGACCGTCGCCGAAGTCCTCGGCCACCTTCGCGGAGAGATGCACCACGAGGTAATACGAACCGGCGAACCGCATCCCGGCCACCCGGTCCGTGAAGGAGTGGCGGTTGGCGTGTGCGACCGGCGGAAGCGGATCGAGTGCGGCCGACCGCTGTTTCCCGTCGTAGCCGACGCCTGCGTCCTCGACCGGCCCGCGTGCGGGGTTGTAGAGGGACACGTCGAGCGCTCCGACCACGTAGCCGGAACCGGAACCGGCGGTGCCGAGTTCGGCGGTGGCGTACAGCTGCCGGCCCCAGTCGACCGGAACCTCGTAGAAGAGGGTCTGTCCGGGTTCGATGTCGTCGGTCCAGACGCCCTGGTCCAGCGAGGTCGCCGTGGCGAAGCCGGCGCCGCCCGGCCGCTGTTCGGGCTCGTCGGTGGGCGGCGCGGGCGTGGCGGAGTCCCAGTCCTGCGGCGCCCTGGTGGCACCGGGCTGCGCAAGGCCCGGCTCCTCGGTCACGGCCAGCTCCAGGTCCCAGGCAGCCGGCGCGGAGTCCTTCGCACCGACGTGCTCGACGACCACGTAGTACATGCCCTCGGCCTGGCACCGGCTGGTGCCGGACTCGCGCGCGCCCCAGGCGGCGATCGGGTGCGGGCTGCGGCCGGCGCCGAAGGTCGTCGTGTCGAAGGAGCAGGAGCTGCCGTCCGTCTCCTGCACCGTCACCTTGATCCCCTCCACGGCGGAGACGGTGGCGTCCGGGGCGGGTACGGCGGTGGCGGAGACGTACGTGTTCGAGGTGGCGTCGAGGGCGAGGCGGTAGTAGGCCTTTCCGCTGCTCGGCAGGGTGCTCTTGTAGGTCCTGCCGGGCTGGAGGCGTACGGCGTCCGTGGTGGCCGTGGCGCCCGGTACGGACCGGGCGTCCTCGGCGAAGGCGTAGGCGGTGCCGCTCGCCGTACCGTCAGCCATCGCCGTGGGACCGGGCAGGGCGGCCGCCGTCACCACCGTCGCCGCGAGGAGGGCGGCACGCGCGCGTGCCGACGGAAAACGGCCCCGGTGCGCCTCGGACCCTGCCGTACGTCGCCCCATCACGCGCCACCTCTGGAAGTGCCGAATCATCGAACCGTCCGTACCCTGGCCCATCCTGCCCCGCAAGGCCACGGCTCACGGCGCAATCCGTACGAGCGTCCGTACCGAGAGCGCCCGTACCGGAGACTGTCCGCGGACACGCAAAACCCCGACCGCAAAGGCGGCCGGGGTCTGTTCAGTATCGGATGTCGGTACTCACGAACCCGTGGGCACGGAGTCAGTCGCCTCCGTCCACAGATCCTGCTCGGCGCGATCCGCCTGGATCTGGCGGTACACGAGGAGCCCGCCGATGGCGGCCAGTGCGACCAGGAGAAGCTTCTTCACCGCGCGACCTCGTCTTTCCTTGACGTAGGGGACCTCTGGCGCCCGACTATACACACCGCCCTATATCGATCGGTGACCTGCGCCGGGCCCCAACTCCCCGGCGGTACAGCCCACTCCGCGCGGACGGTGCCGCTGCGATCTGACGGTGCTCACAGCCCCGCATTTTTCGGGCCCCTTACGACCATCCGGGTGGTGTTGATCTGAAGATCGCTGCGTCACGGGCGTCGGTCCACCACTTCCCGAGCCTCATACACATGATGAGCAAAGTACGCAAATCGCCCAACCCGAAAGTGAGGGGCCATGGCCCGGAACAAGGTCATGAAGCTGTGGAACGTCATCATCACCGCCTTCCTCGCGCTGTGCACGGCGCTCGGACTCGCCACGACGACCGCCGGCGCGGCGGTACCGCAGACCGAGGCTTCGCGCAACAGCACCGCACGACCCAACACGGCGCCGACGATGTCCCGCTGGGCCCGGCCCCACGCCACGGCCCTGCCCCCCACGATGAAACAGCGCATCCAGGCCGAGGCACACGGCAAGGCCCCGACCTGCCGCCACCGCCCGCTCACCGAGACGGACCCGGACCAGACCGGCGCTGATCCGGAGGCCGGCGACTGCGGCTCCCGAACGGCGGCCCCGGACGATCCCGTCACGCTCCCTCTCTCATCGGTCCCCTTCACCTGAGTTCCTCCGGATTCCGTCAACCCTGTCGTCACGGCGAACCTGCGTACACCGCCCTCATGACGAGGCCCGGCCACTGGCTCAGTGGCCGGGCCTTCACGCGTTCCGCGCCCGCCTCGGGCGGATCCACCGGTCAGGCACCCGGCAGCCTTAGCGCCAGCCCGTCGAGGACGACCTCCAGGCCGTACGAGAACTTGGCGTCGCGCAGGGCGACGGGATCGGTGGTGGCGGCGACGGCGTCGTCCTGCGCGGCCGCCAAGTGGTCGTGGCCGGCGGCGGCCTGCTGCGCGGCGGGCATCAGGCGGGCGATGAGGTCGGCCTCGGTGGTGCCGGAGCGGGCGACGGTGATGAGCCAGGCAGCCTCGGTGGTGCTCATGCCGATGACGTACGACAGCACGGTGTCGATCGCCCGGTGCGGTTCCGGGAAGCGCGCGGCCGTGAACAGGGCGGCGAGACGCTCGGAGAACGACATCAGGTTGGGGCCGAGGTAGGCGAGGCCTGCCTGGCCCAGGACCGAGGACAGCCAGGGGTGGCGCAGGGCGGTCGTACGGAAGGAGTGCGCGGCCTCGGTGACGGCTGCGCGCCAGTCGGGGCTGTCGGCGGGCGGTACGTGGATCTCGGCGGCGACCTCGTCCACGGCCAGCTCCATCAGCTCGTCCTTGGTCGCGACGTGCCGGTAGAGGGAGGTCGCGCCGGCGTTCAGGCGGGCGCCGAGCTTGCGCATGCTCAGCGCGTCGATGCCTTCGGCGTCGAGCACGGCAACAGCCGCGCGGACGATCGCGTCCCGGCTGAGGGCGGGCTGGTCGGGCTCGCGCTGCTGCCGGGCCCAGACGGACGGGATCGGGTCTTCGGAGCGGCCTCACTGGGGGCGACCTTCTGCTCCAGCCCCGGGGAGATGATCGCCATACGGATCGCGATGGGCGTCGGCGGAGCGCTGATCATGCCCTCCACCCTGGCGATCCTCATCACGGTTTTCGACGAGGAGGAGCGCGGCAAGGCGATGGCGGCGTGGGGTTCGGTGTCGATGCTGGGCCTGGTCGGCAGCCCGGTGCTCGGCGGCGTACTGATCGACCACTTCTCCTGGCACTCGATCTTCCTCATCAACGTCCCGGTCGTCGCTCTCGCCGTCGTCGCCGGTCTCACCCTCATGCCGGAGTCCAGGGCGCCGTGGCAGAAGCCCGACCCGCTGGGCGCGGTGCTGTCCGCCGTCGGTATGACCGCACTGGTCTGGTGGATCATCGAGATTCCGCAGCACGGCGCCTTCGAGGGCCGCTCGGCGGTCACCCTGGCCGTCGCGGTCGTTGCCCTGCTCGGCTTCGTGGTCTGGGAGAACGTCACCCCCGCTCCGATGGTCCCGCTGGTCCTCTTCAAGCACCGCAACTTCAGCGGCGGTTCGCTCTCCCTGGCGTTGGTCCAGATCGGCAACGGCGGTCTGCTGTTCGTCCTGACCCAGTACCTGCAGTTCGTGCTCGGCTACTCGCCGGTCAAGGCGGGCGTGGCCTTCCTGCCGATGGCGGTCGCGGCCCTGCTCGGCAACGGCTCCGGCGTCAAGCTCGCCGAGAAGATCGGCAACCGCTACGTGATCCTGTCCGGCATGCTCGTGATGGCTGCCTCGTTCGGCCTCCTCACCACGGTCTCGGCCGACTCCGGCTTCACGGTCCCGGCGGTGGCCCTCGCCCTGCTGGGCCTCGGCGCCGGTCTTGCGATGCCCGCCGCGGTCGCCGCGCTGATGGGCACCGTCCCGGCCGACAAGGCGGGCGTCGGCTCGGCCCTCAACGACACCATCCAGCAGGCCGGCACCGCCCTCGGCATCGCCATCCTCGGCTCCCTCCTCACCAGCGGCTATGCCGCCGAGATGCCGGCCGACGCCCCCGAGCAGGCCAGGCAGTCCATCACCGGCGCCCTGGCCACCACCGACAGCGCCCTGATCGGCACCGCCCGCGAGGCCTTCACCGCCTCGATGACCACCACCTTCACACTCAGCGCGATCGGCGTCCTGGCCGCCGCCGTCCTGGCCACGCTGGTGATGCGCGACCGCAAGCCGCAGCAGCCGACGGAGGCCACCGCCCCGCAGGAACCCCAGCTGGTCGCCTGACCCTCGTCGGCCAAGAGCGGGCGCTTCCCCTTCAGGCGCCCGCTCTTCGCGTCGCCGAGCGCGGGCGCATCACGGACGGCCCTGTGACGACCGGCCACAACACGGAGAGGGCGCCTCCCACCTGGGGAGACGCCCTCTGCCTTCGTTCTGCATCTGTGGGGCTAACAGGATTTGAACCTGTGGCCTCATCCTTATCAGGGATGCGCTCTAACCAACTGAGCTATAGCCCCGCCGCGCTGTGCGGTGTGTGTCCCGCGCGCTGACTCCTGAAGATTAGCGCACGACCGGGGCAGTCCCAAAATCGATAATCGGTGGAGGTTTGAAGCGGCCCGTCAGCGAACCGGCTCGTCCGGCCTCACTCGTCCTCTGCCAGTGTCAGCTCCACGCCGCCGACGAAACCCGCGGAGAGGTTGTAGATGAACGCGCCGAGTGTCGCGAGGGCCGTCGCCAGGACGACGTCGATGACCGCGATGATCGTGGCGAACAGCAGGACGTTGGGCAGCGACAGGAACGCCTGCAGGTCGAAGCCGTTGGACTCGTTCGAGCCGGTCGCCTCGGAGATCGTGCCGCCGACGGTCGAGAACACGCCCATCGCGTCCATGACCATCCACAGCACGGCGGACGCGACGATCGTGCAGATGCCCAGCGCGATGGAGAGCAGGAAGCTGACCTTCATCACGGACCAGGGGTCGGCCTTGGCCACCCGCAGCCGCGCTTTGCGGACCCGGGGTGTGGTGCGTGCGCCGGTGCGCGGGCGTCGTACCGCGCCGGCGGGAGCGGACGTCTGGTACGCCTGCGGCGGGTGGTAGGGCCCGGTGGGTTGCTGAGGCTGGCGCTCCCCGGGGAGCGGGGACGCCGCCTGTTGCGCCTCGGCCGACTGGGCCGACGGCTGGGCGCCCGGAGCGGCCGGGCCCGCTCCAGCCGCGTACTGCTGGGTCTGCGGGCCTCGGGTGTCCGTCACAGTTCCCCCCTGGGATCCATGAGTGTCAGGCGAGTGCGAGTCGGTCGCGTGGGGTTTGATCGCCTGCAGGTTGGTCGTGTGGGAGTCCGTCACAGGCGCGGCGGAGCCACGACCGCCGCTGTCCGTTTCCGTACCGGTCGAGGTACCGGCAGGGATACCGGCAGATCCGGCGCCCGTGGCTCCGCTCACGCTGACTCACTCCTCGTGCTACTCGGCCGAGGGCGCCTCACCCTCGTCCGTGCCGGTGGTCGCGGCACCTTCGACGGTCTCGTCGACGGCAATGACGCCGTCAACCTCCTCCGCCTCACGTCCCGCCTCGGCGTTACGTGCGATACCGACCACGGCATCGCGCTTGCCCAGATTGATCAGTTGGACGCCCATGGTGTCACGGCCCGTCTCCCTGACCTCGTTGACTCGCGTGCGAATCACACCGCCGGACAGCGTGATGGCGAGGATCTCGTCGGTCTCCTCGACCACCAGCGCGCCGACGAGCGATCCACGGTCCTCGACGATCTTGGCGGCCTTGATGCCGAGGCCGCCGCGACCCTGGACGCGGTACTCGTCGACAGCGGTCCGCTTCGCGTACCCGCCGTCGGTGGCAGTGAACACGAACGTACCGGGTCGAACAACATTCATCGAGAGCAGTTCGTCTCCCGCACGGAAACTCATGCCCTTGACGCCCGAGGTCGCGCGGCCCATGGGGCGCAGCGACTCGTCCGTCGCGGTGAACCTGATCGACTGCGCCTTCTTGCTGATCAGCAGCAGATCGTCGTCGGGCGACACGAGTTCGGCTCCGATCAGTTCGTCGTCGGAACCGTCCTCCCTTTCACGGAGATTGATCGCGATCACGCCGCCGGAGCGAGGCGAATCGTAATCCTTCAGCGGCGTCTTCTTGACCAGACCGGCCTTCGTGGCCAGGACCAGATACGGCGCCGCCTCGTAGTCACGGATCGCGAGGATCTCGGCGATCGCCTCGTCCGGCTGGAAAGCCAGCAGGTTGGCGACATGCTGGCCGCGCGCGTCCCGGCCGGCGTCCGGCAGCTCGTAGGCCTTGGCCCGGTACACCCGGCCCTTGTTGGTGAAGAACAGCAGCCAGTGGTGGGTCGTCGAGACGAAGAAGTGGTCGACGATGTCGTCTTCCTTCAGCTTCGTACCGCGTACGCCCTTGCCGCCGCGCTTCTGCGCCCGGTAGTCGTCCGTCTTGGTCCGCTTGACGTAACCGCCGCGCGTGACCGTGACGACGATGTCCTCCTCGGCGATGAGGTCCTCGATGGACATGTCACCGTCGTAGGGGATCAGCTGGGTCTTGCGGTCGTCGCCGTACTTCTCGACGATCGCGGCGAGTTCCTCGCTGACGATGCCGCGCTGGCGGATCGGCGAGGCGAGGATCTCGTTGTACTCGTTGATCTTCGCCTGGAGCTCGTCGTGCTCCTGGACGATCTTCTGGCGCTCCAGGGCGGCCAGTCGGCGCAGCTGCATCTCGAGGATGGCGTTGGCCTGGATCTCGTCGATCTCCAGGAGCTCCATCAGGCCGGTACGCGCGATCTCGACCGTGTCACTGGCCCGGATCAGCGCAATGACCTCGTCGATGGCGTCCAGCGCCTTCAGCAGACCGCGCAGGATGTGCGCCCGCTCCTCGGCCTTGCGCAGCCTGAAGCGCGTACGGCGGACGATGACCTCGATCTGGTGCGTCACCCAGTGGCGGATGAACGCGTCCAGGGACAGCGTGCGCGGCACACCGTCGACCAGCGCCAGCATGTTGGCGCCGAAGTTCGTCTGCAGGTCGGTGTGCTTGTAGAGGTTGTTCAGTACGACCTTGGCGACCGCGTCCCGCTTCAGGACGATGACAAGGCGCTGGCCCGTGCGGGAGCTCGTCTCGTCACGGACGTCCGCGATGCCGCCGATCTTGCCGTCCTTCACCAGGTCGGCGATCTTCTGCGCGAGGTTGTCGGGGTTGACCTGATACGGCAGCTCCGTGACCACCAGGCACTGGCGGCCCTGGATCTCCTCGACCTCGACGACCGCGCGCATGGTGATCGAGCCGCGGCCGGTGCGGTAGGCCTCCTCGATGCCCTTACGGCCCACCACAAGGGCACCGGTCGGGAAATCGGGGCCCTTGATGCGCTCGATGAGCGCGTCCAGCAGCTCCTCGTGGCTGGCCTCCGGGTGCTCCAGGTACCACTGGGCGCCGGCCGCGACCTCGCGCAGGTTGTGCGGCGGGATGTTGGTGGCCATGCCGACCGCGATACCGGCGGAGCCGTTGATCAGCAGGTTCGGGAAGCGGGCGGGCAGGACGGTCGGCTCCTGGGAGCGGCCGTCGTAGTTGTCCGTGAAGTCGACGGTCTCCTCGTCGATGTCGCGGACCATCTCCATCGACAGCGGCGCCATCTTGCACTCGGTGTAGCGCATGGCCGCCGCCGGGTCGTTGCCCGGGGAGCCGAAGTTGCCGTTGGAGTCGACGAGCGGCATGCGCATCGCCCACGGCTGGGCCAGGCGGACCAGCGCGTCGTAGATGGAGCTGTCGCCGTGCGGGTGGTAGTTGCCCATGACGTCGCCCACGACACGCGCGCACTTGTAGAAGCCGCGCTCGGGGCGGTAGCCGCCGTCGTACATCGCGTACAGGACGCGGCGGTGGACGGGCTTGAGGCCGTCCCGGACGTCCGGCAGCGCGCGGGAGACGATGACGGACATCGCGTAGTCGAGGTAGGAGCGCTGCATCTCCGTCTCGAGCCCGACGGGCTCGACACGGAGGGCCGGGCCCTCTTCTTCAGGCGTGACGGGGGTGTTCTCGTCGGCCATAGCTGGTGAAGATCCTTCCTGGTGCGGTCAGCTGAGACCGACTCAGATGTCGAGGAAGCGGACGTCCTTGGCGTTGCGCTGGATGAACTGGCGGCGCGCCTCGACGTCCTCGCCCATCAGGACCGAGAACAGCTCGTCGGCCTGGGCGGCGTCGTCCAGGGTGACCTGGCCGAGGACGCGGTGCTCCTGGTCCATCGTGGTGATGCGCAGCTCCTCGGCGTTCATCTCGCCGAGACCCTTGAAGCGCTGGATCGAGTCCTCCCTGATCCGCTTGCCACGCTGGCGGCCCATCTCCAGCAGCGCGTCGCGCTCGCGGTCGGAGTACGCGTACTCGATGTCCTCCCGGCCCCACTTGATCTTGTAGAGCGGGGGACGGGACAGGAACACATGGCCCGCCTCGACCAGCGGCCGCATGAAGCGGAACAGGAAGGTCAGCAGCAGGGTGTTGATGTGCTGGCCGTCGACGTCGGCGTCCGCCATGAGGATGATCTTGTGGTAACGGAGCTTCTCGATGTCGAAGTCCTCGTGGACCCCGGTGCCGAAGGCGGAGATCAACGCCTGGATCTCCTGGTTCTGCAGGATCTTGTCGATCCGCGCCTTCTCGACGTTGAGGATCTTGCCTCGGATCGGGAGGATCGCCTGGTACTCGGGGTTGCGGCCGGACTTGGCCGAGCCGCCGGCGGAGTCACCCTCGACGATGAAGATCTCGCACTTGGTGGGGTCGTTCGACTGGCAGTCGGACAGCTTGCCCGGCAGCGACGCGCTCTCCAGCAGCCCCTTGCGGCGGGTCAGGTCACGGGCCTTGCGGGCCGCCACGCGCGCGGTGGCCGCCTGGATGCCCTTGCGGACGATGTCCGCGCCCTCGTTCGGGTTGCGGTCCAGCCAGTCGTTGAGGTGCTCGTAGACCACCTTCTGGACGAAGGTCTTCGCCTCCGTGTTGCCCAGCTTGGTCTTGGTCTGGCCCTCGAACTGGGGCTCGCTCAGCTTGACCGAGATGATCGCCGTCAGACCTTCGCGGATGTCGTCACCCGTGAGGTTGTCGTCCTTCTCCCGCAGCAGCTTCTTGTCGCGCGCGTACTTGTTGATGAGCGAGGTCAGCGCGGCGCGGAAGCCCTCTTCGTGGGTACCGCCCTCGTGAGTGTGGATGATGTTGGCGAACGAGTACACGCCCTCGGTGTAGCCGTTGTTCCACTGCATCGCGACCTCGACGGACAGGTTCTTCTCCTTGTCCTCCGCCTCGAGGTCGATGACAGACGGGTGCACCACATCTCCCTTGCGGGAGTTGAGGTACGTCACGAAGTCGACGATGCCGCCCTCGTAGTGGTAGGCGACCGTCTTGGGCTCGGCCTTCTCGTCCGCGCCCGCCTCGTCCGCACCGGCCGTGGCCTTGGCCGACTCGCGCTCATCAGTGAGTTTGATCGTCAAACCCTTGTTGAGGAACGCCATCTCCTGGAAGCGCCGCGAGAGCGTCTCGAAGGAGTAGTCGGTGGTCTCGAAGATGTCCGGGTCGGCCCAGAAGGTCACCGACGTGCCGGTCTCCTCCGTGGCCTCGTGCTGGGCGAGCGGGGCGGTCGGGACGCCCATCTTGTAGTCCTGCGTCCAGCGGTGGCCGTCGGTCTTGATCTCGACGGAGACCTTGGTGGACAGGGCGTTCACGACCGAGACGCCGACACCGTGCAGCCCGCCGGAGACCGCGTAGCCGCCGCCGCCGAACTTGCCGCCCGCGTGCAGCACGGTCAGCACGACCTCGACGGCCGGCTTGTTCTCCGAGGGGACGATGCCCACCGGGATGCCACGGCCGTTGTCGACGACCCTGACCCCGCCGTCGGCGAGGATCGTGACGTCGATGGTGTCCGCGTGCCCGGCCAGCGCCTCGTCGACGGAGTTGTCGACGACCTCCTGCACAAGGTGGTGCAGTCCGCGCTCACCGGTCGAGCCGATGTACATACCGGGTCGCTTGCGAACCGCGTCCAGACCCTCGAGGACGGTGATGGCGCTGGCGTCGTACGAAGCTGTGACCTCGCCGTTCAAGGCGATGGCCGCGGCGTTCACGTCGGCGTCGGTGGACGGGATGTTCTCGTTGGGGTTGCCGGAATCGGCCACGAAGCGCCCTTTCTGGCACAGCACGAGCCGGGCTCGTCGGCGGGTTGCCGGAGCGGCTGCGGCATGTTGCGTTGGTAAGCCTTGATCAGCGTTGCTCAGCTTTTCCCGGACGTCCCCACGACTGGGGCGGGATTGTCCTTCAGTCTACCGGTAGCGCCGACAGTGATGGGGGTTTGCGGGCACCTGAGTCCTCATGTGGCGCCCTGAACCATCCTCGGCCGGGTCCCGATATGCGGATGGGGGCTCCAAGAGGCTCACAGAGGCACTCAGCGCTTCCGGATGTCAACCCTTTGCTACTCCGGGGGCAGACCGATATTCGCAACTGTGTCCGGTCATGCGGCAGTAGGCGTCCCGCGGTCACACCGACGCCCGTTCGACAACACCGACGTGATGTCGGTCACTCCCGACAGAACCGGTCGGCCGGATCACCCGTAGGTGTCGCCGGAGCCCGTGCTGCCGGGCGCACGCAAGGGGCCGTAGCGGCGGGCGGGGCCGCCGGGCCCGTACACCTTGATCTGCTTCACCGCGCCGTGACCGAGGTCCTCGTTGAGGCGGGCGACCAGCGTGGGCGCGAGCAGCCGCAGGTTCGTCGCCCAGGCCGTGGAGTCGCAGCGCACGACCAGCACCCGCTCGTCCTCGTCGTACTTCTCCGGAACGCAGTGCTTGGCCACGTCCTCGCCGACGATCTGCGGCCAGCGGCCCATCACACCGCCCACCGCGGCCGGGGCCTCCCAGCCCCGCTCGCTGATCAGCCGGTTGATCGCCGCGCCGAGCGCCATCGGGTCGCGGCCGTCGGCGCGCGCCCCGGAGCGCAGGCCGCCACGCCGCGCCTGCTTCTTCTGCTGCGCCGCATCCCCACGCGCGCGTGCCTGCTCCTTCGCCGCCCGCAGCGCGACCCGCGCGAGGTCGACGCCGGAAGGGGTCCCCTTGGGTGCCGGTTCATCGGTGCTCATACGCGCTCCACCGTCCCGTCCGACACCGTGTACCGCGCCCCCGCCAGCACATGCGGTACGTCGTCGTCGACCGCTGCCGTCACCAGCACCTGCTCGCCGGGCGCGACCAGCTCGGCCAGGCGCTCGCGCCGACGGGTGTCCAGCTCCGCGAAGACGTCGTCGAGGATCAGCACAGGCTCGTTGCCCTCGGCGCGCAGCAGGTCGTACGACGCGAGGCGCAGCGCCAGCGCGTAGGACCAGGACTCCCCATGGGAGGCGTATCCCTTGGCAGGCAGCTCACCGAGTTTGAGAATCACATCGTCCCGATGGGGCCCTACGAGGGTGACGCCCCGCTCGATCTCCTGCTTCCGGGCCTCGGCCAGCGCGGCAATCAGCTGCTCGAAAAGGGCCTCGCGGGTGTGCGCGTCGCCTGGAGACGACGCCTTGTACTCCAGGGCGACCGGGCCGCCGCCGGGGGCCAGCTGCTCGTACGCCTTGTCGGCGAGCGGCTGAAGCGCGGCGATCAGGTCGAGGCGCTGGGCGAGCAGCTCGGCACCGGCGCGCGCGAGATGCTGATCCCATACGTCGAGGGTGGACAGGTCCATCGAGCGGCCCCCGTGCCGGCGGGCCAGCGCGGCCGACTTCAGCAGCGTGTTCCGCTGCCTGAGGACACGCTCGTAGTCGGAGCGCACGCCGGCCATACGCGGCGAACGGGCGGTGATCAGCTCGTCGAGGAAGCGGCGCCGCTCCCCCGGGTCGCCCTTCACCAGGGCGAGGTCCTCGGGCGCGAACATCACGGTGCGCACGATGCCCAGCACATCACGGGGCCTGACCTGCGAGGACCTGTTGATGCGGGCGCGGTTGGCCTTGCCGGGGTTCAGCTCCAGCTCCACCAGCTGCTGCCGGTCGCCCTGGCGGACCTGCGCGCGGATGATCGCGCGGTCGGCACCCATGCGGACGAGGGGGGCGTCGGAGGCGACCCGGTGGCTGCCGAGAGTGGCGAGGTAGCCGACGGCCTCGACGAGATTCGTCTTGCCCTGCCCATTGGGCCCGACGAAGGCGGTGACGCCCGGGTCGAGCGGGACCTCGACCCGGGCATACGAGCGGAAGTCGGCCAGCGACAGATGCGTGACGTGCATGGTGGTGCGCCGACCTCCCCCGGTGTCCTGTGTTACTCGCTACTTCTTCTCGACCGCGTGGCCGCCGAACTGGTTCCGCAGCGCCGCGATCATCTTCATCTGCGGAGAGTCCTCCTGGCGCGACGCGAACCGCGCGAAGAGGGAAGCCGTGATCGCGGGCAGCGGCACGGCGTTGTCGATCGCGGCCTCCACAGTCCAGCGGCCCTCGCCGGAGTCCTGTGCATAACCCTTGAGCTGCTCCAGGTGTTCGTCCTCGTCGAGGGCGTTGACCGCAAGGTCGAGCAGCCAGGAGCGGATGACAGTGCCCTCCTGCCAGGACCGGAAGACCTCCCGGACGTCGGTCACGGAGTCGACCTTCTCCAGCAGCTCCCAGCCCTCGGCGTAGGCCTGCATCATCGCGTACTCGATGCCGTTGTGGACCATCTTCGCGAAGTGGCCCGCGCCGACCTTGCCGGCGTGCACAGAGCCGGAGTCGCCCTTGGGCTTGAGCGCGTCGAAGATCGGCTGCACCTTGGCGACGTTCTCCGCGTCGCCGCCGTACATCAGCGCGTAGCCGTTCTCCAGGCCCCAGACGCCGCCGGAGACGCCGCAGTCGACGAAGCCTATGCCCTTGGCGGCCAGCTCCTCGGCGTGCTTCTCGTCGTCCGTCCAGCGCGAGTTCCCGCCGTCCACGACGACGTCACCAGGCTCCAGCAGCTCGGCGAGTTCGTCGATGGTCGACTGGGTGGGTGCACCGGCCGGGACCATCACCCACACGACCCGCGGGCCCTGCAGCTTGCCCACAAGCTCTTCGAGGCTGTGGACATCCGCGAGGTCCGGGTTGCGGTCGTATCCGACGACGGTGTGGCCCGCGCGGCGGATCCGCTCGCGCATGTTGCCGCCCATCTTGCCGAGGCCGACGAGACCGAGCTCCATCAGTTGTGTTCCTTAGGTTGCTGTGGCGTGTGAGGCACTTTCGTACCCGCGTCCGAGCCTAAACCCGGACGGTCACGCACACCTGTGGGCATACGCGCTCATACGTAGCCCCTCACCTGCGGCTTCGAGGGATCGACGGGCACGGTTGTCCACTCGGACCGCACAGCCTGTGGACAACCGTCGGCAGCGTCAGCCGCTCAGGCGCACCGGCATGATCAGGTACTTGTAGGCCTCGTCCGCCTCGGCATCCAGCGCCGGCTTGCCGCTGAGCAGCGCGGGCTTCGTGGACGTCGTGAACGACAGCTGGGCCACCGGGGAGTCGATGGCGCTCAGTCCGTCCAGCAGGAACGTCGGGTTGAAGGCGATCGAGATGTCATCGCCCTCCAGTTGGGCGTCCACCCGTTCCACAGCCTGTGCGTCGTCGCTGGAGCCGGCCTCCAGGATGAGCACGCCCTGCTCGAAGCTGAGCCGCACCGGAGTGTTCCGCTCGGCAACCAGGGCCACACGCTTGACGGCTTCCACGAAGGGCGCGGTCTCGATCACGGCGACGGAGTTGAACTCGGTCGGGAACAGCGTGCGGTACTTCGGGAGGTCGCCCTCCAGGAGGCGGGTCGTCGTACGGCGACCGGCGCCCTCGAAGCCGATCAGACCCTCGCCCGCGCCCGAGCCGGACAGCGCCAGGATCACAGTGTCGCCGCTGGTCAGCGCCTTGGCCGTGTCCAGGAGCGTCTTGGCGGGCACCAGGGCGACCGCAGAGGCGTCCGGGTTCTCCGGCTTCCAGAGGAACTCGCGGACCGCGAAGCGGTAGCGGTCCGTCGAGGCCAGGGTGACCCGGTCGCCCTCGATCTCGATGCGCACACCGGTGAGGACGGGCAGCGTGTCGTCACGACCGGCGGCGATGGCGACCTGGGCGGCCGCGGCGGCGAAGACCTCGCCGGGGACCGTGCCCGTGGCGTTCGGCATCTGCGGCAGCGCCGGGTACTCCTCCACAGGCAGGGTGTGGAGTGTGAAGCGCGAGGAGCCGCAGACCACCGTCGCCCGTACACCGTCTGTGGAAATCTCCACCGGCCGGTTGGGGAGGGCGCGGGAGATGTCGGCGAGCAGTCGGCCCGAGACGAGGACCGTGCCCTCCTCCTCGACCTCCGCCTCCACCGACACGCGCGCGGAGACCTCGTAGTCGAAGCTGGACAGGCTCAGCTGACCGTCCTCGGCCTTCAGCAGCAGGCCGGCGAGGACAGGCGCCGGCGGACGGGCCGGGAGGCTGCGCGCTGCCCAGGCCACTGCCTCCGCGAGTACGTCGCGTTCCACCCGGATCTTCACTGTTGCCGCCTCCTGCTGTTGCCGGCGCTTCTCGCCCTGCCTGGCTTCGTCGTCTGTCTCGGTGTCGCGGGCCCCTGGGACGGGAAGGACACCGGGAACAGTCTGACGCACCGCACTGACAGTAGGTGCCTCTCGGGGTCAAGTCGTGACGAGGGGCAGCAGGACACCGAAGAGCGAGTTGTGCACAGGGCCCTCTTCGAAACGGATTCCCAGCTCTCTCTAGTTGGGAGTAGTAGTAGGGCCTGTGGATACCGTGGATAACTGCGTTATCCCAGCTCAGGGCGGAAATTTTGTCCACGGGGCCTGTGGGCCGAGACAGTGGACAACTGAACACTTCTGTGGAGAACGGAAAGTTCTGCACACCCCATGCACAGGGTGGGGCGAGTTCTCCCCAGCACCGTCCCCAGCTTTACCCACGTTTCCCACAGCCCAACCCGGCAGCTTTGTGTGACGCCTTTCACTCGGCCCGGTGAGCAGGCGCGTCATGTTGCCGAACAGTGGACAGAGCTGTGGAGAAGCTAGGCATCACTGGGGACAACCTGCCCCGGCCTGTGGGTGGCTGGTGGACAACTCCGTGCACAGTCTGTGGATCACCCGCCTGTCCACAGTCTGTGGAGATCCTTCGTCCACCGATCCACAACCACTTGACCTGGTCTGATGGTCCTTCAACAGGCCGGGCTGTGGACACGATCTGGACAACTTCGCAGTCCCCAGGATGTGGACGGCAGAAAGTCACCGAATCTGTGGAGAGTGGCCGTAACCCGGCTCGTAATCGAACCGCGGGTGGCCGGCGAACGACGAAGGGCGCCCCGGGGACCTCGTCCCGGGGCGCCCTCAGAGGCGTAGGACGGCTGTGTCAGCCGTTCTTGATGCGGTTCGTCAGCTCGGTGACCTGGTTGTAAATGGAGCGCCGCTCGGCCATCAGATTGCGGATCTTGCGGTCGGCGTGCATCACCGTCGTGTGGTCGCGGCCGCCGAACAGCGCGCCGATCTTCGGCAGGGACAGGTCCGTCAGCTCGCGGCACAGGTACATGGCGATCTGCCGGGCCGTCACCAGCGCGCGCCCGCGCGAGGTTCCGCACAGGTCCTCGACCGTGAGGCCGAAGTAGTCGGCGGTCGCGCTCATGATGGCTGTCGAGGTGATCTCGGGGGCGGAGTCCTCGCCGCCGGGGATCAGGTCCTTCAGGACGATCTCCGTCAGGCCCAGGTCCACCGGCTGCCGGTTGAGCGACGCGAACGCCGTCACCCGGATCAGCGCGCCCTCCAGCTCGCGGATGTTGCGCGAGATCCGCGAGGCGATGAACTCCAGTACCTCTGGCGGGGCGTTGAGCTGCTCCTGCACCGCCTTCTTGCGCAGAATCGCGATCCGCGTCTCCAGCTCGGGCGGCTGGACGTCGGTGATCAGGCCCCACTCGAAACGGTTCCGCAGCCGGTCCTCCAGCGTCACCAGCTGCTTGGGCGGCCGGTCGCTGGAGAGCACGATCTGCTTGTTGTCATTGTGGAGCGTGTTGAAGGTGTGGAAGAACTCCTCCTGCGTCGACTCCTTGTCCGCCAGGAACTGGATGTCGTCGACGAGCAGGATGTCCATCTCGCGGTACCGCTTGCGGAAGCTGTCGCCCTTGCCGTCGCGGATGGAGTTGATGAACTCGTTGGTGAACTCCTCCGAGCTCACGTACCGCACACGCGTGCCCGGGTAGAGGCTCCGCGCGTAGTGTCCGATCGCGTGCAGCAGGTGCGTCTTGCCGAGCCCCGACTCCCCATAGATGAACAGGGGGTTGTACGCCTTGGCCGGCGCCTCGGCGACGGCCACCGCAGCTGCGTGCGCGAAGCGGTTCGAGGCGCCGATGACGAACGTGTCGAAGAGGTACTTCGGGTTAAGTCGCGCGGTCGGCTCACCGGGGCCGGTCGCCGGTGCGGGCTGCGCCGCCAGCGGGCCCGGCGCGCCACTGGGCGCGGGCAGTGAGGTGCCCGCCGGGCCGCGGTGCGCGGGCCCGGCGCCGCCCTGCGGCTCGGGCAGTTCCCGCCGGGCGTCGCGCTGGTCGTAGTCGCCGTGTGACGGGTCGTATTCGGAGCGCTGCTGGTCGTACGACGGGCGCTCCATGCCCTGCTGGCGGTACTCCTGCGAGGGTGATCCGTAGGAGTCCTGTGCTGGTGAGCCGTAGGAGTCGCGGGACGGTGGGCCGTAGGAGTCCTGTGCCGGTGAGCCGTACGCGTCCTGCGACGGCGTTGCATAGGGGTCCCGTTCCGGGAAGCCGAGCCGCGGCTGCTGCCAGCTGTACTCGTCCTGCGCCGACCGTGGCCAGGCACCCGGCTCGGGGCGCTGGTACTCCGCCGGGTAGGCGGGGCGGGCCGTGGGGAGCTGGTCGCCGGACGCTCCGGGGCGCCGTTCGGAGCGGTGCCGGCCGTAGCCCTCGTACTGGCCGGACGGAGCGGGGAGTTCCGGCTCCTCGTAGCGCGGCTGGGGCTGGGTGGGGGGCGCCGACGGGGCCGGGGTCTCGCCGGCGGAGTCGTCGACGGTGATCGCGATGCGGATCGGGCGGCCGCACTCACGGCTCAGCGTCTCGCTCACGATCGGGGCGAGGCGGCCCTCGAGCACGCCCTTCGCGAACTCGTTCGGTACGGCCAGCAGGGCGGTGTCGGCGACCAGCGCGAGGGGCTGGCAGCGCCGGATCCAGTGCTCGTCCTTGGCCTCGACGCCCTGCCCGCGGCCCTCACCGAGAAGCTGCTCGAGAACTCGTGGCCACACTGCGGCAAGATCGGCAGGTACGTCAGCCACAGGGCACGCTCTCTCATGGGTCCCACGAACGTGTGGTTGTGGGACGGGTCGGGATGTAAGTCGGGTTCCGCAGGGATAAGGGAACGAATCGGAGTCCAGCCACGGTAGTCAGGGCGACCGCTGCGGTTCAAGTTATTGTCCCCAGCCTGTGGATAGTGTCTCCCGGCGGCTGTCGGTTTGACCGGATGGCGTAGCCCCACGTACCGTAACCAGGTCGAGTTGTCGATGGCTGCTGCCGCCTGCCTCCGATGGGCACAGATCGCGTCAAGGTGATCGGAAAGCGGTGCACTCGGGCGTAACGCGAGCTACTCGTGGGCGCACGGTGACAGCCAGGACGGCACCCCGCCACCACCGATTTCTTTCTGGAGCCCCCGAGTGAGCAAGCGCACCTTCCAGCCGAACAACCGTCGTCGCGCGAAGACCCACGGCTTCCGGCTGCGTATGCGCACCCGTGCCGGCCGCGCGATTCTCGCGTCCCGCCGTAGCAAGGGTCGCGCCCGTCTGTCCGCCTGATCGCGGTCAGGTCATGACGTCGTGCTGCCCACCGAGAACCGGCTGAGGCGGCGCGAGGACTTCGCGACCGCGGTTCGACGAGGACGCCGGGCTGGACGCCCACTTCTCGTCGTCCACCTTCGTAGCGGTGCCACGGACCCGCATGCGCCTGGGGAGAGCGCTCCCCCGACGCGTGCGGGTTTCGTCGTGAGCAAGGCCGTGGGTGGCGCTGTCGTGCGCAACAAAGTCAAGCGCAGACTTCGCCATCTGATGCGTGAGCGAGTCGACCAGCTGCCCCCCGGTAGCCTGGTAGTCGTACGAGCGCTACCCGGTGCGGGTGACGCTGAACATGCACAGCTGGCCCGAGACCTGGATGCCGCTCTTCAGCGGTTGCTGGGAGGGGGCGCGCGATGAAGTACCCGCTGCTGGCGCTGATCAAGCTGTACCAGTGGACCATCAGCCCGCTGCTGGGGCCGGTGTGCAAGTACTACCCGTCGTGTTCCCACTACGGCTACACGGCTATTGACCGGCACGGTGCCCTCAAGGGCACCGCACTCACGGCCTGGCGCATCCTGCGCTGCAATCCGTGGTCGCTGGGTGGTGTGGACCATGTCCCGCCGCGCAAGCGCCCGCGGTGGCACGAACTGCTGCGCAACGCATGGCGCGCACGCAAGGGCGGGCCCTCCGCCGCCGAAACGGCCACCGAAGAGAATGTTCCTTCGAGCCCGGCCGCAGAGACCCCGTCCCATGCCCAAGGAGCATGATTAGTGGACACGATTGCCAGCCTCTTCAGCTTCATCACCACACCCGTTTCGTGGGTCATCGTTCAGTTCCACTCGCTGTACGGTGCGATCTTCGGCCCTGACACGGGCTGGGCCTGGGGCCTGTCCATCGTGTCTCTGGTGGTGCTGATCCGTATCTGCCTGATCCCGCTCTTCGTGAAGCAGATCAAGGCGACCCGGGCCATGCAGACGCTCCAGCCCGAGATGAAGAAGATCCAGGAGCGCTACAAGAGCGACAAGCAGCGTCAGTCCGAAGAGATGATGAAGCTGTACAAGGAGACGGGCACCAACCCGCTCTCCTCGTGCCTTCCCATCCTGGCGCAGTCGCCGTTCTTCTTCGCCCTGTACCACGTGCTGAACAGCATCGCGTCGGGCGACACCATCGGTGTGATCAACGAGCGGCTGCTGGAGAGCGCGCAGAAGGCGCACATCGTCGGTGCCCCGCTGGCTGCGAAGTTCACGGACAGCTCGAGCACGGTCGAGGCGCTCGGCTCCTCGATCACCGACGTGCGGGTCGTCACCGCCATCATGATCATCCTGATGTCGCTGTCGCAGTTCTACACGCAGCGCCAGCTGATGACGAAGAACGTCGACACCTCGGTGAAGACGCCGTTCATGCAGCAGCAGAAGATGCTGATGTACATCTTCCCGGTGATCTTCGCGGTCTTCGGCATCAACTTCCCGGTCGGTGTCCTCGTCTACTGGCTGACCACCAACGTGTGGACCATGGGCCAGCAGATGTACGTCATCCGCAACAACCCGACCCCTGGTTCCAAGGCGCAGGCCGCCTACCTGGACCGCCTGTACAAGCACGTCACGCACCACGGCAAGGCCCGCAACCGGCGTGAGCGTGCCATCGTGAAGGCCATCGTGGCCAAGGGGCGCGACCGCAACGACTACGAGCGCAAGTTCATCAACGGCCTGAGCAAGGCGGGCCTCGCGGCCCAGGCCGACGGCTCCGTTGTGAAGAGCGAGGTCCCCGTGGCCACCGTGACCGAAGACGGTACGCCGGCCACCACCGTTCCCAAGCGTCAGCAGCCCAAGCGGCAGCCCAAGTCCAAGCGCCAGTCCGGCGGACCGAAGCCTGCCGGGGGTGCCGAGAAGACGTCCTCGCCGTCGACCTCGCTGAGCAAGTCGGGCGATCCGGAGGACGCCAAGCCGGCGGGGTCCGCCGGGAAGGCGAATCCCAAGTCCGGAGGCGGTTCCCGCAGCCGGGCCCAGTCCGGCCAGCGCAAGGGTCCGCAGCGGCCCAAGTCCTCGTCCAAGAAGTAAGAAGGAGTCCATCCCGTGACGGAAGGCACCACCTCCGCCGCTGCCGAGGGTGCAGACACCCTGACCCGCCTGGAGCAGGAGGGTGACATCGCGGCGGACTACCTCGAGGGTCTGCTGGACATCGCCGACCTCGACGGCGATATCGACATGGACGTCGAGGGTGACCGTGCTGCTGTCTCGATCATCAGCGACACGGGGAGCCGTGACCTGCAGAAGCTGGTCGGCCGGGACGGTGAGGTGCTGGAGGCGCTTCAGGAGCTCACGCGCCTGGCCGTGCACCGGGAGACCGGCGACCGCAGCCGACTGATGCTGGACATCGCCGGGTACCGTGCCAAGAAGCGCTCCGAGCTCTCCGAGCTGGGCGCCAAGGCTGCTGCCGAGGCCAAGAGCAGCGGCTCGCCTGTGAAGCTCAAGCCGATGACGCCGTTCGAGCGCAAGGTCGTCCACGACGCGGTCAAGGCTGCAGGTCTGCGCAGCGAGTCCGAGGGCGAGGAGCCGGAGCGCTTCGTCGTCGTGCTGCCTGCCTGAGCGGTCCCTACGCTCCACCGGCCCCGTCTGTTGCGCAGGCGGGGCCGAACTTTGTCAGCCTGGTGGTCAGCGCCCAGTGCGCTTTTGCGGTACGGAAGGACGGTCCCCGTGACGGAGGCAGCGGAACTCCCCCCTGCGCCCGAGCAGGCACGCGACGTATTCGGTGATCGCTTCGCGGATGCGGTGAGGTACGCCGAGCTCCTGGCCGAGGCCGGGGTGCAGCGTGGGCTCATCGGCCCGCGTGAGGTGCCCCGTCTCTGGGAGCGGCATCTGCTGAACTGCGCCGTGCTCTCGGAGGTCGTTCCCGAGGGTGTGACGGTGTGCGACGTGGGTTCCGGTGCCGGTCTGCCCGGGATTCCCCTGGCGCTGGTGCGGGAAGACCTGAAGATCACGCTGCTCGAGCCACTGCTCAGGCGAACGAACTTCCTGACCGAGGTCGTGGAACTGCTGGGCCTCGATCATGTGACCGTTGTGCGCGGCCGTGCCGAGGAGGTCATGGGCAAGCTGCCGCCGGTCCATGTGGTGACGGCGCGGGCCGTGGCACCGCTGGATCGGCTGGCCACCTGGGGGATTCCGTTGTTGCGCCCGTACGGCGAGATGCTCGCGCTCAAGGGCGACACCGCGGAGGAGGAGCTGAAGAGCGCGGCCACTGCTCTGAGCAAGCTCGGTGCGGTTCAGACGTCCATCCTGCATGTCGGCGAGGGTGTGGTGGATCCGATGTCCACAGTCGTGCGTGTGGAGGTCGGGGAGAGCCCGGGCGGTGTGCGGTTCGCGGCGAAGCGTGCGAAGGCGGCACGTACGGGGCGGGCGCGGCGGCGGCGCTGAGATCGGGGGGTGCTGGGTCGTGGTGCCGTTCTCCTGAGGCGCCTGCTGATCCGTCCTGAGGGTGAGACGTACTCCACACAAGCTGCCAAACCTATGCATGACGGAGTGTCGCGACGGTCAGGCCCCGGCCGCTGTGCATCGTGTTTCACGTGAAACGTCGCTCACTGCTCCACGGCATCATCGGCCGCGGCCGCGCCGCAGCCGAACCTCGTGACCGCAAGCCTCTCGGTTCCCTGGGCGGGGAGGCTCCTGTCGATTCAGGTGACACTCCGTCCCTCGCCAGGGGCACGGAGTTGTCCACAGAGGTGGATTTCTCCACAGAACACCAGGCCTCACTGGTTCGCGACCCCGAAGACATGGGAGGCTCTGTTCATTGCGAGCCTGAAGTCGAGGAGAGTGAATCCTTGCGGTCCGACGCCAACATCGCGGGACCGATGACCGATCCGGTCCCCGGTCCCCGTACCGAGTCGCCGGGGGAGGATGTTTCACGTGAAACACCGCCCCCGATGGACGACACTCCCATCGGTCGTGCTGCCCAACTGGCGGTCGAGGCTCTGGGCCGGGCCGGTGAGGGTCTGCCGCGACCCGAACAGACCCGTGTCATCGTCGTCGCCAACCAGAAGGGTGGAGTGGGCAAGACGACGACGACCGTCAACCTGGCCGCTTCGCTGGCTCTGCACGGTGGCCGTGTCCTGGTGATCGACCTCGACCCGCAGGGCAATGCGTCCACCGCTCTGGGGATCGACCATCACGCCGAAGTCCCTTCCATCTACGACGTGTTGATCGAGAGCAAGCCGCTCTCGGAGGTCGTTCAGCCGGTCCCCGATGTCGAGGGTCTCTTCTGCGCGCCCGCCACGATCGATCTCGCCGGTGCGGAGATCGAGCTGGTGTCCCTGGTGGCGCGGGAGAGCCGTCTCCAGCGAGCGATCCAGTCCTACGAGCAGCCACTGGACTACGTCCTTATCGACTGCCCACCGTCGCTCGGTCTGCTCACGGTCAACGCGCTGGTGGCCGGCCAGGAGGTCCTCATCCCGATCCAGTGCGAGTACTACGCGCTGGAGGGGCTGGGTCAGCTGCTACGCAACGTCGACCTGGTACGGGGACACCTCAACCCTTCGCTGCATGTATCGACGATCCTGCTCACCATGTACGACGGCCGGACGCGGCTTGCATCACAGGTCGCGGACGAGGTGCGCAACCACTTCGGCGACGAGGTGCTGCGGACGAGCATTCCCCGCTCGGTCCGTATCTCCGAGGCGCCGAGCTACGGGCAGACGGTGCTGACTTACGATCCAGGATCGAGCGGTGCCCTCTCCTATCTTGAGGCGGCACGAGAAATCGCGTTGAAGGGTGTCGGCGTCAGCTATGACGGGACGCACGCCCATATCGGCGCTCAGAGCGACCAGAGCATGGTGGAGGGGATCCAGTGAGCGAGCGACGGAGGGGGCTGGGACGTGGTCTCGGCGCGCTGATCCCTGCGGCCCCGACCGAGAGGACGCCGGCGCAGACCGCGGTGGGGGGCGCTGCTTCCACGTCCCCCACCGCGGTGCCGGTGCTGAACAATGAGCGCGGGGTGGCCGCGGCGAAGGTGGCCACGCTGCCGCCTGTTTCACGTGAAACCGAGGAGCCCTCGGTGAGCGGCGCCGTGGAGACGCCTGCACCTCCCATGGGCGCCCACTTCGCCGAGATCCCCCTCGGCTTCATCACGCCGAACCCGCGGCAGCCGCGTGAGGTCTTCGACGAGGATGCGCTGCACGAGCTCGTCACCTCCATCAAGGAGGTCGGTCTTCTCCAGCCGGTCGTCGTACGGCAGCTGGGCATCGACCGCTACGAGCTCATCATGGGTGAGCGGCGTTGGCGGGCCTGCCGTGAGGCGGGACTTGAGGCGATCCCGGCGATCGTGCGGGCCACGGAGGACGAGAAGCTCCTCCTGGACGCCCTGCTGGAGAATCTGCATCGGGCCCAGCTGAACCCCCTCGAAGAGGCGGCCGCCTACGACCAGTTGCTGAAGGACTTCAACTGCACGCATGACCAGTTGGCGGACCGTATCGGTCGGTCCCGCCCGCAGGTCTCCAACACGCTGCGTCTGCTGAAGTTGTCGCCGGCGGTTCAGCGCCGGGTGGCCGCCGGAGTGCTCTCCGCCGGGCATGCGCGGGCCCTTCTCTCGGTCGAGGACTCGGAGGAGCAGGACCGGCTGGCGCACCGGATCGTGGCCGAGGGGCTCTCGGTGCGTGCCGTCGAGGAGATCGTGACCCTGATGGGATCGCGGCCCAAGGCGGCTCAGCGCTCCAAGGGCCCCCGGGCCGGGACCCGGGTCTCTCCGGCACTGACCGACCTCGCCACCCGTCTTTCGGACCGTTTCGAGACGCGGGTGAAGGTCGACCTGGGCCAGAAGAAGGGCAAGATCACCGTGGAGTTCGCCTCCATGGAGGACCTCGAGCGGATCCTCAGCTCGCTCGCGCCCGGTGAAGGGCCGGTCCTGCAGAAGAGCCTTCTGGAAGGCGACTCCGAGGAGGCAGAAGACTGAGCCTCGGGCGGCGGGGTGGTTCCGCCCAGCAGTGCCGTCAGTGCGGGCCGTGTCCGGTGTGTACCGGAACGCGGCCCGCACTTTGCTTTTTGGCGGTATCGATGGAATCGCATAGTGGATACGATGCGTTCGGATATGGCGCATCCACCTGGGAGTAGGCTCTAAGGGGAGGCGGGGTCATGCGACCGATGAGCCGGACCGGACTGGTGAGCGCGGGACTGGGGCTGGGCGCGGTCGGCGGGTTCGTCGGCAGCCTGCTCAGGGAACGGAGCGCACTGACTGCCGCCCGCGATGCGGCGGGCGAAGGAAGCGAGGAACAGCCTTCATGGGGCGTCGGCTCGTACCGCTCACGCTGGACAACCTTCCGGACCTTCCCAAGCGCTGTCGCACGTGCGTCTTCTGGGAGTTGGATCCAGTCAGCGGTGAGGCCGCGGTAAAGGCGGGCACGTCCGCGCTGGAGAAGGAGGCCTGGATCTCCGCCGTGCTGTTGGACTGGGGATCATGCGGGCGGGTCGTCTATGTCGATGAGGTACCGGTGGGCTTTGTGCTCTACGCGCCTCCGGCATACGTTCCCCGCTCCACGGCGTTCCCCACGAGCCCCGTCTCGCCCGACGCCGTGCAGTTGATGACTGGGTTCATCGTGCCGGGTTACCAGGGGCAGGGGCTGGGCCGAGTGATGGTCCAGACAGTCGCCAAGGATCTTCTGCGGCGCGGCTTCAAAGCGATCGAGGCGTTCGGGGATGCCCGGTGGAAGGAACCCGCCTGTGTGCTGCCCGCTGATCATCTGCTCGCGGTCGGCTTCAAGACCGTCCGCTCCCACCCCACGTATCCGCGGATGAGGCTGGAGCTGCGCACGACGCTCTCCTGGAAGGAAGACGTGGAGCTGGCGCTGGACCGGCTGCTGGGGGCGGTGCAGAAGGAGCCGGTCTTGAGGCCTCTCTAGAAGGCCACGCATCAAACGAATGGGCCAGCCCTCTCGGGCTGGCCCATTCGTGTTTCACGTGAAACATGGTGCCGTCTGCTCGACGGCACAGCGTCACTCAGCGATGAAGTCCGCGAGGTCGCGGATGATCGCGGCCTTCGGCTTGGCACCGACGATCGTCTTGGCGACCTCGCCGCCCTGGTAGACATTCAGGGTCGGGATCGACATGACACCGTACTTGGCGGCCGTACCCGGGTTCTCGTCGATGTTCAGCTTGACGACCTCGATCTTGTCGCCGTACTCGGCGGCGATTGCCTCGAGGGACGGCGCGATCTGGCGGCACGGACCGCACCAGGCGGCCCAGAAGTCCACCAGTACGGGCTTGTCGCTCTTGAGGACGTCCTGATCGAAGGAGTCGTCGGTCACATTCTTCAGGGTGCCAGCCACGGCGGGCTCCTAACTGGTTGGTGCGTGGGGCGGATTGAGGGTTCAGGCAGAGGTCTTCTCGGGCTCGGCCTTCTTCGCGTCCGCGAGGGCGGCGAGGAAGCGCTCGGCGTCGAGGGCGGCGGAACAGCCGGTGCCGGCCGCCGTGATCGCCTGTCGGTAGGTGTGGTCGACCACGTCACCGGAGGCGAAGACACCCGTCAGGTTGGTGCGGGTGGAGGGCGCGTCGACCTTCAGGTAGCCCTCCTCGTCCAGGTCCAGCTGGCCCTTGAACAGCTCGGTGCGCGGGTCATGGCCGATCGCGATGAACAGGCCGGTCACCGCGAGATCCGACAGCTCGCCGGTCTTGACGTTGCGCAGCTTCAGGCTGGAGAGCTTCTGATCGCCCTGGATCTCGGCGACCTCGCTGTCCCAGACGAACGAGATCTTCGGGTCGGCGAAGGCGCGCTCCTGCATCGCCTTGGAGGCGCGCAGGGTGTCCCGGCGGTGGACGACCGTGACGGACTTGGCGAAGCGCGAGAGGAAGGTGGCCTCCTCCATTGCGGTGTCGCCGCCGCCGATCACGGCGATGTCCTGGTCCTTGAAGAAGAAGCCGTCGCAGGTGGCGCACCAGGAGACGCCGCGGCCGGAGAGCGCGTCCTCGTTGGGCAGGCCGAGCTTGCGGTGCTGGGAGCCGGTGGCGACGATGACGGCCTTCGCGTGGTGCACCGTGCCCGCGGTGTCGGTGACGGTCTTGATTTCACCGGTCAGGTCTACGGAGACGATGTCGTCCGGAACGAGCTCGGCGCCGAACCGCTCGGCCTGGGCGCGCATGTTGTCCATGAGCTCGGGGCCCATGATGCCGTCCTGGAAGCCCGGGAAGTTCTCCACGTCGGTGGTGTTCATCAGCGCACCACCTGCGGTGACGGCACCCTCGAAGACCAGTGGCTTCAGCGACGCGCGCGCGGTGTAGAGCGCCGCCGTGTAGCCGGCGGGCCCGGAGCCGATGATGATCACGTTACGGACGTCGCTCACGGCTTGATTCCTCGTCTCTGGACTGCGTCGTTCGACCGGGGGAGCCCCTTTCAGGACTCTCACCCCACCCAACGGATCCTAAGGGGCGCGCATTCCCGCTGTGCCCGGGCACACGGAGAGCTCCCTGGAGGAGATACCCACGGGAGCACAAACGAGGCGACAGGATGAGGCCTGCTCCTCACCGGCGCGTGTAGGACTGCTCCAGCAGAACCGTGGCCTTGGCGGACGACGACTGATCCACACAGTTCGCGTCGACGACGTAGGCCGTGACCCGCGTCGGGTTCGAGGTGTCGGGCAGGACGACGAGGAGGGCGCTCGTTCCCTGATATGTGCCGGGCTTGGTCGCAAGGGCGGCGTCGTTGCGACCGATGCCCTGCTGGACGCACTCGGGGACCTGGACCGTGGGCTGCTGAAGGATGCGATTCCTGTCGGTTCTGGGGGTGGACTCCACACCGAAGTCGTCGGGAGTGCGGGAGCCGTTCCCGGAGCTCTGGCCCTTGGCGAGGAGATCCACGACCTGCTGCTCCAGCTTCCCCTCGGAGAAGGTGTCCGCGGAGGCGGACTGCTGCTCGTGGGCCGTGGTGCCCGGCTCTGACCCGGTCAGCGAGGACACGAGGACGGAACCGAGCCCCAGAGCGGCGGCAGAGAAGACCGCACCCAGGACAGCCACCCTGCGGCGCCCGCCCCGCCTGCGGTTCTTACGCCCGGGACCGGTGGTGGAGGTGCCTGCGTGGCCAGAGGGACGAGCCGTGGCTGCCGATGTTTCACGTGAAACATGCGTGCCGTCGTCCGCGTCGGAGATCGTGTGGGCCCCGTCGGCGGGTGCCGTGGCGCTCGGCGCATCGGGTGCAGTGGCATGGAGGAGAGCCTCCGCGGCGAGAGCGGCATCGATCCGTTCGGCGACATCGGCGGGCATACGCGCCGGACCCGGCAGTGTGCCGAGCAGCCCTCGGATCTCTTCCAGCGACGCGAAGACATCAGCGCAGAGTTCGCACTCGTCCAGATGCCGTCGTACATCTGCGGTCCGGTTCGGGGGAAGCAGGCCTTCGGCGAGGTCGGAGATCTCCGTGACGTCCGGGTGCCCGGCCGTATCCGTCGTGGATGTCACGCTCGCCCACCTCCGCCCTTCACAGCAGCTGAATCGCTTGGCCCTGCACCCCGTGGTCCCGCACCGTGCGGTCCCGCTGCCGGTGGGACGGATGTCCCCTGGGCCCGGTTCCGTCCTGCGGCCTGCTCTTCGCCGTGACCGGTGTTTTCCGGACGCAGATGGGTGAGCAGCGGGAGGAGCCTGGCTCTGCCGCGTGCGCAGCGGCTCTTCACCGTCCCGGTCGGGACGTCGAGCATGCGGGCGGCCTCGGCGACCGGGTACCCCTGCATGTCCACGAGGACGAGGGCGGCGCGCTGGTCGGGCGGGAGTGTGCCGAGCGCTTCGAGGAGCTGTCGATGCAGGTCGTTTCGCTCGGCGGGGGCGGATGCCGACTCGTGCGGCTCGAGCAACTGCTCCAGCCGCTCGGTGTCGTCGACCGGCGAGGTCTTGCGGGAGGCTGCCTTGCGGGCGCGGTCGAGGCAGGCGTTCACCGTGATCCGGTGCAGCCAGGTTGTGACGGCCGACTGGCCGCGGAAGGTGTGGGCGGCCCGGTAGGCGGAGACAAGGGCGTCCTGGACCGCGTCAGCGGCCTCCTCGCGGTCGCCCAGGGTGCGGAGGGCCACGGCCCAGAGGCGGTCGCGATGGCGGCGTACAAGCTCACCAAAGGCGTCCTTGTCTCCCGCGACATGGCGCGCAAGGAGGTCGGCGTCCGACAGATCGGCCCGGCTCGATCCGCTATCCACACATATCCCCCGACTCCCTAGGGGAGGCAACCCTGCTGCTGTCAATCCGACTCGTAAGCCTGAGCGACAGAATGCCACACAGCGGGCCGGCCGATGGTCAGACTGTGCCTTGAAACAGGGTCAGGCTGTTCCGTCAAAGAAGATCAACTGCGCGCTCGATGTGAGTGGCCTCCACGCGTTGATCATCTTCCTCGCGGGACGGCGCTGCGCCGTCCCGCGAGGTACCAAGGGGAGGGACAAGTAAAGCGTCGCGTCACGGCGGTGGGTGCAGCGGTGAGGCGGATCGGACCGTCGACTTCGACGGGTTCGAGAGGTCACTGACCGATCCGGAAGTGGAGAAGGCCTTCTCTGAGTCCGCGATACAGAGGAGCCTGATCAAGAAGAACCAGGTGGTTCTCGACCGGTTCCTGGATCGGCAGACAGCCAGAGTGGTTGCCGCTCGGAAGCTGCTCGGTACGGATGACTGAAGCGAGCGGCCCGCGGCCTTGAACGGCTGCGGGCCGACCTCGTCGTGCGGAGCTTCAGCTGGTCACCTTGACGTCGATCACCCTGCCGCGCCACTTGCCGTCGTCCGCCTGTATCGGCAGCTCGGTGAGCCACACCAGCAGATACCGGGAGGTGAGGGCCTTGTCCGGCTCGAGCGTCACCGTCGCGCCCGAACCCTCGGCGACCTTGGTGTAGCTGTCGAGGGACGTCGGCATTGCGCCGGTGTCGCCGGAAGCGGCGCGGAGCTCGACCGACGTACTCCCCTTGAAGGAGACGGTCACCTTTCCGACCTGCTGGGCCTTGCCGAGGTCGAGGATGACTCCGACGCCCGACTTCAGGTTTCCGAAGTTGGCGCCCTCGTAGTAGCTGGTCTGCCAGTACGTACCTGGAGTGGTGTCGTAGACCTTGTCCACGTCGTCCGGGTACTCCTCGCCGTCGTTGCCGAGCGGGTCGAAGTCACGGGCGCTCTGGATGGCGATCGGCTTGCCGCTGGCCGGCTTCTTCGGGCTCTTGTCGTTCCCGTCCGTCGTCTGCGTCTGGTTCGTGTCGTCGGACTGGTTGCCCTGGTCCATGAGCGCGTCCGCGAGCTGCCAGCTGCCCAGGCCCAGAGCGGCGATGAGGAGCGCCGAGACGGCCCACTTCAAGGCCCTTCCCGTGCGGCTCTGCAGCGGAGGCGGCGGAGGCGGTACCGGCTGGGTGGCGCCGGGATGCGGGGCCTGACGGCCGTACGTGCCCTGCTGGTACGTCGTGCGCTGATACTCCGGCGGTGCGGTGAACGCGGGCTCCGGCGGGCGGATGCGGGGCATCTCACCGATCGCCTTCACCAGCTCCTCCGGCGTCGTGCAGGGGGACTCGTGCCGGGAGGCGGTCGCGCCGTCGTTGGCGAGCGCGCGCATGGCGAGCTCCGACAGGCCACGGTGGACGCCGGCGCGCACCTGGTCGGGGGCGATGAGACCGACGTCCTTGGGCAGCCCGGCCAGTCCGTAGGCGTCGTCCTCGTACGGCCAGCGCTGGGTGAGCGACGTGTACAGCAGGGCGCCGATGGCTTCCGTGTCGGTGCGCTGCGGGGTGTCGGAACTGATGCCGCGCAGCGCGGCGTTCACGGCGAGACCGCGGATGCGCCACTGTCCGGAGGAGGTGCGCAGCACGGCGTTGGGGTTCAGCCGTAGGTGGGCCAGACCCTCACGGTGGGCGGCGGCCATGGCGGCGGAGACCTGGCTGACCATCTGGTAGGCGTCGTGCGGCTCCAGGGGACCGGAGGAGAGGAGCGTGGTGAGCTCCGTGGCGTCCGGCAGCCATTCGTGCACGACGTACACGAGATCGTTCTCCTCGACGGCGTCGAGGACCTGCACGAAGCGGGGGTCGCCGAGCAGCGCGGAGGAACGGGCTGCGGCCAGGACGGAGCGGGCCCGGGAGTGGTCCGCGGGCAGCACGTGCACGCCGACGGCGCGGCGGAGTTTCTCGTCGACGGCACGCCAACTGCTGAAACCGTCCAGACGGGTGATGCAGTCCTCGAGGCGGTAGCGTCTGGCGAGCTTGTGGCCGCTGTGCAGCTCGGGCGGCGAGGCTTTCGTTCCGGGATCCTCCGCCCCGCCACTCCCCTGTGCTTCGTCGCGCTCCGTGTCCCGCTCCCGGTTGTTGGCCACCCCGTCGGCCGTGGACTGGTCCGCCTTGGCGGTCAGCGGCTCATCGCCGCTGTTGTCTGCCACGTCGACGGCAGCCGTGCTCCGTTCCGCCACCGTCGTTCCTGCCTCCCCATTCGTTGCGCGCCGTCCGACGCCGAAACCAATTGTGCCCACAGTCCGCCGCTATGCACGACACACGGTGGCGGACGATGGTTGTGCGCGTACCCCCCGATTCAGCGACCCAGACGCCCGCGGACCATGCCGACGAGCGAGTTCAGCTCCGCGATCCGCATGCGGCGGGCGGCGACGTAGAAGATGCCCAGCAGGACGGCACCGCCGGCCAGCAGCGCGGCGAAGGAACCGGCGACGCCCTGGCCGAGGGCCCGGGTGATGCCGTAGCAGGCCGCGCCGCTCAGCAGCGCCGCCGGAACCGAGGCGATGCTCAGCCGCGCGTACGTGCGCAGCACACGGGTGCCGTCGAGGTCACCGCCCAGGCGCTTGCGCAGTCGGCGCCAGGCGACTCCGACGCCGATGGCGTAGGCGAGGCCGTAGGAGGCGGCCATGCCTACGACGGCCCAGCGGGACGGGATCAGGAAGAAGCACAGGGCCGAGGCGCCGGCGTTGACCGCGGCCACGATCACTGTGTTGTAGAAGGGCGTGCGGGTGTCTTCGTACGCGTAGAACGCGCGCAGGACGACGTACTGCACGGAGTACGGGATCAGGCCGAGGCCGAAGGCCATCAGCATGTAGCCCATGTTGGTGGCCTCGCTGGTGCCCGACGAACCGAACATCAGCGTGCACATGGGGATGCCGAGTGCCACGAAGCCGAAGGAGAGGGGCACGATCGCGACTGCCGTCGTCCTCAGTCCCTGCGAGATGTCGTCGCGGACGGCGCCGCCGTCGTCCTCCGCCGCGGAGCGCGCGAGGCGGGGCAACAGGGCGGCCATCAGGGAGACGGTGATGATCGCCTGGGGCAGGCCCCAGATGAGCTGGGCGTTGGCGTAGGCGGCGAAGCCGGTGCCGTCGACAGGCGAGTCCTTGCCCGCCGCCGTGGACAGTTGGGTGACGACGAGCGCGCCGGCCTGGTTGGCGAGGACGAACAGGACGGTCCACTTCGCGAGCGTCACGGCCTTGCCGAGGCCATGACCCTTCCAGTCGAAGCGCAGCCGAGGCCGGAATCCGGTCTCCCGCAGGTACGGGATCATCGCCAGCGCCTGCACGACGAGGCCGAGCAGCACGCCGATACCGAGGAGCCGTTGGCCCTCCGGTGGAATGTTCGTGACCGTCATGCCCGAGTGCTCGGCAGTTCCGTACACCCAGAGGAACATGCCGAGCGTCACGATGATGACGATGTTGTTCAGGACCGGAGTCCACATCATCGCGCCGAAACGGCCACGGGCGTTGAGGATCTGACCCATCACCACATGGATGCCCATGAAGAAGATCGAGGGCATGAAGTAGCGAACGAACGTGACGCCGACCTCGTTGGCGGCGGGGTCACTGGCGACCGCGTCGGACATCAGGCGGATGAGAAGTGGCGCACCGAAGACGGAGAGCACAGTGAGCGCGCCGAGCGTCACCATGACCAGCGTCAGCAGCCTGTTCGCATAGGCTTCGCCGCCGTCCTCGTCGTCCTTCATGGCGCGGACGAGTTGCGGCACGAAGACGGAGTTGAGGCCACCGCCGACCGTCAGGATGTAGATCATGGTCGGCAGCTGGTACGCGACCTGGAAGGTGTCACCGAGCAGGCCGACACCCAGCGCCGAAACGATCATCGCCGACCGTACGAACCCCGTGAGACGGGACACCATCGTGCCCGCCGCCATCACGGCGCTGGACTTCAGCAGGCCTCCGGCCCGTCCGCCCTTCTTCGCCGCCACGGGTGTCTCGTCGGCGGGCGGGGACGGGGGCGCCGGGTACTGCTGGACCGATGCCTGGTACTGCCCGGCAGTTGCCTGGTGCTGCTCCGGCGACGTCTGGGCGCCGCCGTACGGCCCGGCTGCCGCAGGGGCCCCGCCGTACTGTCCCGTCGGCCCCTGGCCCGTGCCGGGTGCGACGCTCGGACCCGGCACACCGGGGTGCTGCATCGACGGATGGGCACCGCCCTGCTGCTGGTCCCGGAAGAGGTGCGCGAAGGCGTCCGGCTCGTGGCGCTCGCCGCCGACCTGGGTGACCAGGTCGTCGACGCCGACGTACTGGGTCGTGCGGGGGTCGTCGCCGTACGGCAGGTACTGGGTGGGGCCCTCCGGCTCGGGCGGCGGGGTCTGGGCCCACACGCGGGGGTCGGGGGCGTACGGCGACTGGGGCGGCTGGGCGTACAGCTGCTGCGGCGACTGGTACGTGCCCGGGGGCGGCGGGGGGTGTGCGGCGCGGTCGTAGAGCGCCTCGGCGACCGGGTCCTGGGCCGAGAGGTCCTGGTCCCGGTAGGGGTCCTGATCGTAGGCGTCCTGGAGGTACATGTCCGCGGGGTGCTGCGGCGGCACCCGGCCGTGCTCGGGCGGCGGGCCCTCGGGGTAGCCCGAGCTGCCCGCGGCCTGGCCGCGGTCACCGTCGTACGGCGCGTTCATGGTTACCCCACCTCATCGTCCCGGGCCCACCGGCCACGACATGTCAACGGTCCACTCTCTCACCCGTCCCGGACGGGTCGGCGCTTTCCGCTGAGGTGTCCGGTGTCGGGTCACTCGGCTGCTCCGGGGCGCCTGCCCCGGGCCGGGTGCCCGACTCCTCCCTGAGACGGTGTTCGGGGCTTTCGGGGTTCTGCGGACCGTCGTCGGGCTCGTCCGCGGTCTCGGGGGCGTCCCCGTCGGCCTCGTGGGCAGCCGCGCGCTTGCGCTGGGTGTACATCCGGAAGCCGGCCAGGACGAGCAGCAGGACACCGCCGCCGATGACCAGCATCACCGTGGCCGTGATCTCGGTGACCTTCACGTCGAAGCGGACGGGTGCCCCGTACGGATGGCCGTCCTCCGTGAACAGCTGGGCGTAGACGGTCACCCGGCCGTTGGCGTTGGCGGACGTGGTGAACTTCACGGACTGGCTGTGGCCGCCGGAGACGGTGACGGGCTGCTCGTCATAGGCCTTGCCGTCGATCTCGAGGCGGGTCGGGCTGGTCGAGGTCAGCCGCAGGACCAGGTTGTCGACGCCCTGGACCAGGTTGTTCTGCACGGTCACCGGGATCGTGGCACTGCGGCCGGAGAGTTTGGTCTCCGACTTGTCGATCAGCGTGACCCCTTCGGACAGGTCGTCGAGATACGACTCCACGCCGTCGCGGTAACCCCGGGCCTCGGTGGCCAGGCCGCGCCACGACGTGGACATCTCGCGGTTTATGGCCCGCCCGAAGGGGGTCACCACCCGGGACTGCTGGGTGAGGATCACCTTGAAGCTGTCGAGCTTGTCCTGCGTCTGCGCGATCTGTTCGAAGGCCGAGCGGGGCAGTTCCTGCTTGCGCAGCGAGGACGGGTAGTCGGAGGTCGACGGCACGTTCGTGGTGGCGCCGGGGTCCGGCTTGGCCTCGGCGGCCGCGGTGAGCTCCTGGGCCTCCGTCCAGGTGCCGGCCTGCAGGGCCGTGACCGCTTCGGCCGTGGCCCGGGCCTGGCTGGCGGTCGGCATGCGCTGCGGGGCGATGACGATGCTGCGCTGCTGGTTCGTCTGGAGGTTGAGGGCGAGGCTCTGGGCGAGGAACTTCTGTACGGCCAGTGTGTTGGCGGACGCCTTGGTCAGATCGCCCTGGAAAGCCGTCGACAGCCGCGCGTCCGCGACCACCGCTGTGGTGCCGCCGCCGATGGGGCGGGCCGCGGAAGGCGTGTACGGCAGGCCGCCGGTCTCCTCCAGGCTGTCGTTGCGGGCGATCACCTTGTCGGCGCCGGCGGAGGTGGCGACCTTGACGATCGACGGGTCCACGGCGCCGTCCACGGGCCAGGCGAAGTCGGTGCTCGGTGTCACGTGGAGCACGGTCTTCACCGTGGTGGCGGCGACGTCGGTGGCCGCCTTGAACTGGCTCAGTGAGCCGGTGACGTCCGTGCCGTTGTGGGCGAGGGAGGCGAGGTCCGGGTCGGCGAAGGGCAGGGCGACGACCTCCTTGTCCGCCACCGCCTTCTGCAGGTCGGCCAGCCACTGCTTCGCGACCGCCTGGTGGGTGCCCGCCGTGGGGGTCTCGCCCTCGCCCTGGACCCGGTAGCCGCGCGTCATCGCGTCGACGGAGGCCAGGAGGTCCGGGTCGATCACCCAGGTGACGTCGAGGTCCTTGCCCAGCGACACCAGCTGCTCCAGACGGCCGCCCGGGGCGATCTCCTTGGCGAGGTCGTCGTTGAGGAAGACCGGCGTCTGCTGTTCGTTCGAGCCCGTCTCCGCCGTCATGTGCCCGGTGGACACCAGCGGCCACAGGACCGTGGTCTTCGTCCTCGTGTCCGCTTCGTCGGGCTGCCACGGCAGGAACGTCCGCTCGATGCCCAGCACCTGCTCCCAGGGCTGCGCGGCCGTCTCGCCGGACAGCGAGACGCCGAGCTGGTAGACACCGTTACCGCCCAGGTCCAGGTCGTCGACCGGTACGGAGATACTGAAGCGCTCGCCGACGCCCGGAGTCAGCTTGGCGAACTCCTGCGTGAACGAGCCGCCGATCGCCGTGCCGTCGGCGCCCGGTACGTACCCGGTGCGCTTGGCAGCGATGTCGATCGCCGATCGGGTCGTCAGCTCGGGGCCCACACGCAGATCCACATGGGCGTCGGTGACCGCCTGCTTGCCGTTGTTGGTCACCGTGCCGGAGACGGTCAGCGTGTCGCCCTCGGTGGGTGCGCTGGGACTGAGTGAATCGAGGGCGACGGTGACTGTGCGGGAGCCGGAGGCAGCCCGCGCGGAGGTCTGTCCGGCGGCGTCCGCGGCAGGGGCGGCGGGGAGCTGGAGCAGGCCCGCCAGCAGGGGCGCACTGGCCAGCAGCGCCGCGGTGCGCCTCATCCACCGGCGGGCAGGTGAGGGACTCGTCCCCTGGAAGTCTGCCGCCTCGGCCACGCGCTGGTCCGTCCCTCGTCGTCGTCAGTGGTCGTCGGAATGTGCGTCCACGCATGGTAACGATGCGCGCTGAGGGGAAGTGCCGCGGACTGCTCCACAGGATCGGGGGAAGGCGGGGCCGCGTCCCGTATGTGCGCGTATAAATGCGCGTATCAAGAGGAACGCCTGCGTACGTCGTGAGGGCTGACCTTGTGCCCGTATCGACAGCGGTGTTTGCGTGCGATCAATCGAGGCGCTCGCGGCCGTCCGGGCCACGTACCCTCTTCTGTTGTGCCGAACGCCAACGATGACACCAGTGCCCTGAGCCAGGTGCGGCACCGCGCGGTGAGTGAGCCGCTGCGGGTCGCCCCGGTCGCCGACGACCTCGCCCGCCGCTTCCAGGAGACGGGATTCTCACTTGCCCTGGTCGGCGGCTCGGTCCGGGATGCGCTGCTGGGCCGGCTCGGCAACGACCTGGACTTCACGACCGACGCCCGCCCCGAGGACGTTCTGAAGATCGTGCGGCCGTGGGCGGACTCCGTGTGGGACGTGGGCATCGCCTTCGGCACGGTCGGTGCCCAGAAGGACGGCTTCCAGATCGAGGTGACCACCTACCGGTCGGAGGCGTACGACCGGACGTCGCGCAAGCCCGAGGTGTCGTACGGCGACTCCATCGAGGAGGACCTCGTCCGGCGTGACTTCACCGTGAACGCGATGGCCGTCGCGCTCCCGGAGAACAAGTTCATCGATCCGTACGGCGGGCGGGACGATCTGGCGGCGCGGGTCCTGCGCACTCCGGGCACGCCCGAGGAGTCCTTCTCGGACGACCCGCTTCGGATGATGCGGGCGGCCCGTTTCGCGGCCCAGCTCGATTTCGAGGTGGCCCCCGAGGTCGTCGCGGCGATGAAGGAGATGGCCGGGCGCATCGAGATCGTCTCGGCCGAGCGGGTGCGGGACGAACTGAACAAGCTGATCCTCTCCGCCCACCCGCGCAAGGGGCTGGCTCTGCTGGTCGACACCGGGCTCGCCGATCATGTGCTGCCGGAGCTGCCGGCGCTGCGGCTGGAGCGTGACGAGCACCACCGCCACAAGGACGTCTACGACCACACCCTGATCGTCCTGGAGCAGGCGATCGCGCTGGAGGAGAACGGCCCGGACCTGACCCTCCGCCTGGCCGCGCTGCTGCATGACATCGGCAAGCCGCGGACGCGCCGCTTCGAGAAGGACGGCCGGGTCTCGTTCCACCACCACGAGGTGGTCGGGGCGAAGATGACCAAGAAGCGCATGACGGCCCTGAAGTACTCCAACGAACTGGTGAAGGACGTCTCACGCCTGGTCGAGCTCCACCTCCGCTTCCACGGCTACGGGACCGGGGAGTGGACCGACTCCGCGGTCCGGCGTTACGTAAGGGACGCGGGGCACCTTCTCGACCGTCTGCACAAGCTGACCCGCTCGGACTGCACAACACGGAACAAGCGCAAGGCGGCGGCGTTGTCGCGGGCGTACGACGGCCTGGAGAAGCGGATCGCCCAGTTGCAGGAGCAGGAGGAACTGGACGCCATCCGGCCCGACCTCGACGGCAACCAGATCATGGAGCTCCTGGACATCAAGCCTGGTCCTGCTGTGGGTCGCGCCTACAAGCACATGCTGGAACTGCGCCTGGAGAACGGGCCCATGGAGCACGATGCGGCTGTCGCGGCACTCAAGGAGTGGTGGGCCGCACAGGGCTGAGGCGGTGAAACGGGGTCGGTGAAACGGGGTCATGTTTCACGTGAAACATGACCCCTCACTAGATGCCGATGGGCGGTGTTTCACGTGAAACACCGCCCATCGGCATGTTCAGGTGCTACTTGTTGTCCCCCAGGCAGAGGACGAACGAGTCGCTGCCTTCCGTCCATTCGATGGCCGCGGTCGTCCCCTCCACCGACTGGCAGGCGAGCATGGACACGCTGGTGCTGTTGTCCTTCTTGAGGACCTTGTAGTCGGCCTTGGAGTCGCTGCAGTCCAGCTGTTCGATCTCGGCGGAGTCGTCCGTGCCATTGTTGGTCAGGCAGTCGCCGACAGCCAGCTTCTTGGTGTCGTCGTTACTGATGTACCAGCTGACGGCGGCAAAGAGGAGGCCAGCGACGATGACGCCTATGCGCAGGTACTGCTTGATCCCGCGCTTCGGCCGCTCCGGCGGAACCGGCGCGTACGGTGCCGTGCCCTGTGGCGGGTACGGGGCCTGGGGCTGGCCCTGCGCGTAGGGGTTCTGGCCTTGCGGCTGGCCCTGCGCGAACGGGTTGCCCTGGGGCGGCGGAGTTGTCACTTGGGGGTCCCCCTGAAACGTAGGTGTGCGGCGCACAGCAGGCGCGCGCATAAGACCCACGTAAGTTAGCGGGCCCCACTGACAACTCCACAGCCGGGAGTGACTCTGTGGCACTGATGTGACACTTACCGGAGTTCAAAGCGGGCCATAGCTGCCGCAACCGCCCCGTAGAGCGCAGCCACCGTGAGCACCAGGTGCACCGAGCGCCCGTCCGGCGGCAGCATCAGCGCGGCCACACCGGCGGCGCCGACGAAGGCGATGTTGAACAGGACGTCGTAGAGGGAGAAGATCCGGCCGCGGAAGCCGTCGTCGACCGACGACTGCACGATCGTGTCCGTGGAGATCTTTGCGCCCTGCGTGGTGAGGCCCAGGACGAAGGCCGCGACCAGGACGGGTGCGGTGGCGAACGGGAGGCCGAGGGCGGGCACCAGGACGGCAGCGGATGCCGCGCAGACGACGATCCAGCCTCCGGGGCCGAGCTGTCCCGCGGCCCAGGGAGTCAGCACGGCCGCCGCGAAGAAGCCGGCGCCGGAGATTCCCACCGCCAGCCCCAGCAGGGCGAGTCCGTCGTCCGTGTTCGTGGTCAGGGCGTACCGGCAGAGCATCAGCAGCATGACCGTCAGGGCGCCGTAGCAGAACCGCATCAGCGTCATCGACGCAAGCGCCCAGGCGGCGTCCCGGCGTGTCGGCGCGGCGAGGTGGCGTACTCCGGCCACGAGGTCACGGGTGGTTCCGGAGAGCGCCGCCGCCAGCCGTGGCTGCACCAGATCACGGTCCGGACCCAGCAGGTCCCGGGCGATACGCAGGGAGGCCAACGCCGAGCACAGATACAGCACGGCGCCCAGCAGTACCACCACCGTGTCCGAGTCCGCGATCAGCAGCCGTACGACGAAGGCGAGGCCGCCGCCCGCGGTCGCGGCGAGGGTACCGGCCGTCGGGAACAGGGAGTTGGCCATGACCAGGCGGTCCTTGTCGACCACGCGGGGCAGCGCCGCGGACAGGCCCGCGAGGACGAAGCGGTTGACGGCGGTGACGCACAGGGCGGAGACGTAGAAGAGCCAGTCCGGGACGGGGCTCAGCATCAGCACCGCCGTCGTCGACGCCAGCAGGGCGCGCAGCAGGTTGCCGTACAGAAAGACCTGCCGGCGACGCCAGCGGTCCAGCAGGACGCCGGCGAAGGGGCCCACCAGGGAGTACGGGAGGAGCAGCACCGCCATGGCCGAGGCGATCGCGGTGGCCGAGGTCTGCTTCTCCGGGGAGAAGACGACGTAGGTCGCGAGCCCGACCTGGTAGACGCCGTCGGCGCCCTGGGAGAGAAGCCGTACGGCGAGCAGGCGCCGGAAGTCCCGGAATCGGAGCAGGACGCGCAGATCGCGCACGACGGCCATGGGCACAGCCTCACATACGGGGAGGGTCCCCGGGGGCAGTGCCCCGAGGACCCTCAACTGACCGCAAAAGGGGTCGACTTAGCGCTCGACCGCACCCTGGATGAACTTCTCGACGTTCTCGCGGGCCTCGTCGTCGAAGTACTGGACCGGCGGGGACTTCATGAAGTAGCTCGAGGCGGAGAGGATCGGGCCGCCGATGCCGCGGTCCTTGGCGATCTTCGCGGCGCGCAGAGCGTCGATGATGACACCGGCGGAGTTCGGGGAGTCCCAGACCTCCAGCTTGTACTCCAGGTTCAGCGGAACGTCACCGAAGGCGCGGCCCTCGAGGCGGACGTACGCCCACTTGCGGTCGTCGAGCCAGGCGACGTAGTCGGACGGGCCGATGTGGACGTTCTTCTCGCCGAGCTCCCGGTCGGGGATCTGCGAGGTGACGGCCTGCGTCTTGGAGATCTTCTTGGACTCCAGGCGGTCACGCTCGAGCATGTTCTTGAAGTCCATGTTGCCGCCGACGTTCAGCTGCATCGTGCGGTCCAGGATGACGCCCCGGTCCTCGAACAGCTTCGCCATGACGCGGTGCGTGATCGTGGCGCCCACCTGCGACTTGATGTCGTCGCCGACGATCGGGACGCCCGCCTCGGTGAACTTGTCCGCCCACTCCTTGGTGCCGGCGATGAAGACCGGGAGGGCGTTGACGAAGGCGACCTTGGCGTCGATGGCGCACTGGGCGTAGTACTTCGCTGCGTCCTCGGAGCCGACGGGCAGGTAGCAGACGAGGACGTCGACCTGCTTGTCCTTGAGGACCTGGACGATGTCGACCGGCTCCTCGGCGGACTCCTCGATGGTCTCGCGGTAGTACTTGCCGAGACCATCGAGGGTGTGGCCGCGCTGGACGGTCACACCGGTGTTCGGCACGTCGCAGATCTTGATGGTGTTGTTCTCGGAGGCGCCGATGGCATCCGCGAGGTCGAGGCCGACCTTCTTCGCGTCGACATCGAACGCGGCGACGAACTCCACGTCACGAACGTGGTAGTCACCGAACTGGACGTGCATCAGGCCGGGGACCTTGGACGCCGGGTCGGCGTCCTTGTAGTACTCGACTCCCTGCACCAGCGACGCGGCGCAGTTGCCGACGCCGACGATGGCTACGCGAACCGAACCCATTCCGGTTGCTCCCTGTGTGTACTCGGTGAGGCCCTGACGGGAACCTCACATGGCGGTGTCGTCGGGCGAATCCGGCCGGGAGGTGTCCCCGGGCCGGGGCAGGTCGCCTGACGCTCCAGATGTGGTGTCCTGCTGAGCGGGCCCCCCGGTGGCGGAACCACGAAGGTCCCGCCCGGCCCGCTCGCTCTCGATGAGCTCGTTCAGCCAGCGCACTTCGCGCTCCACGGACTCCATTCCGTGGCGCTGGAGCTCAAGGGTGTAGTCGTCGAGGCGCTCCCGAGTGCGGGCCAGGGAGGCCCGCATCTTCTCCAGCCGCTCCTCCAGCCGGCTGCGGCGGCCCTCCAGTACGCGCATGCGTACGTCCCGGGAGGTCTGGCCGAAGAAGGCGAACCGGGCGGCGAAGTGCTCGTCCTCGTACGCGTCGGGGCCCGTCTGCGCGAGCAGCTGCTCGAAGTGCTCCTTACCTTCCGCCGTCAGCCGATAGACGATCTTGGCGCGGCGTCCGGTCAGTGGGGCGGCGAGGGCTTCCTCGGATGTGTTCCCCGGTTCCTCGATCAACCAGCCGTTGGCGACCAGCGTCTTGAGGCAGGGATAGAGCGTCCCGTAGCTGAACGCACGGAACACGCCCAGTGACGTATTGAGTCGTTTGCGCAGCTCGTAGCCGTGCATCGGTGACTCGCGGAGCAGGCCGAGTACGGCGAACTCGAGGATCCCGGAACGCCGGCTCATCGTCGCCCCCTCTCTGCTGCGGTCGGACCGTCACGGTCTTTATGCCGTGCTGATGTATCGACTCGATACATCAGCACGATAGAACGGTGTTGTGGATGCGACAAGAGCGTGGACGGTGAACGGGATCACATCACTGATTCGTTGCAAGTAAGTTGCCTGATTTGGGGTGAATTTCAGACCTAGGTAGGTTTCGTGGCTGCGTAGTCTGTGCGGCATGCACATCACCGGGAACCGAGTTGCGTCTGGGGGCGTCCTCGTCCTCGGTGCAGTACGGGTGAATGCGGAACCGACCACATCCGTACTTCGGGGGGACCGGAAACCAGCCGCCGTTTCCAGGCGCGCCAGGGTGCGCCTGCCCTAGGAGTAGTCGTTCGATGAGCGAGCACCGTCGCAAACCGCCGCAGCCGCAGGAAGGCGGACGTGCCGCGGCCCGACGCGGCCAGTCCGGTGCGTCCTCCGGCCGCCGTGCGGCACCGCGAGGCGCCACCGGGTCTCCATCCGACTCTTACGGGTCGGGTTTCCCCGGGCCGGGAGGCGAGGAGCGGCCGTACGGCGGCCGCGCCGAGGCCCGGCGCGCGGCACAGAGAAGCGTTGGGGGCCGCCGCAGAGCGGCGGACCCCGGCCGGAGCGGCCGGCGGGCCGTCCCCGGCGGTCCGAACGGGCCCGGGCGGGGACGCGCAGCGGCCTCCGGCAGAAATCGGCTCGTCGACTATCCGCGCGCGGGACGGTACGGCTGGCGCCGCTGGGTGCCGTCCTGGAAGCTGCTCTCCGGGCTGTGCCTTGCCTTCTTCGGCAGCCTGGTGGCCGTGGCCGGCATCGGATACGCCATGGTCAGCGTCCCGAAGGTCGCCGAGACCGCAGAGGCGCAGAACAACGTCTACTACTGGTCCGACAAAACCGAGATGGTGTCCACGGGCGGTGAGACGAACCGGCAGATCATCAACCTGTCGCAGATCCCGAGGGACATGCAGAACGCCGTCATCTCCCAGGAGAACAAGACCTTCTGGACCGACAGCGGTATCGACCCGAGGGGCATCGCCCGAGCCGTGTTCAACATGGCCCAGGGTGGCGAGACACAGGGCGGCTCGACCATCACCCAGCAGTACGTGAAGAACGCGATGCTGGACGACCAGTCGCAGACGATCACGCGTAAGTTCAAGGAGCTGTTCGTCTCCATCAAGGTGGGCGCCTCGGTCGACAAGGACGAGATCATGGAGGGCTACCTGAACTCCGCCTACTACGGTCGCAACGCCTACGGGATCCAGGCCGCCGCGCGCGCGTACTTCAACAAGGACGCCATCAAGCTGAACGCGGGCGAGTGCGCGTTCCTGTCGGCCACGCTCAAGGGCGCCACGTACTACGACCCCGCGGGCTCGCCCTCCATCGACCCGGTCGGTGCCACCGCCGATGCCAACAAGAAGCGGGCCCTGCGTCAGATGCAGGACACCCTGGAGAAGATGGTCGAGTACGGCCACCTGGACGCCGCGGAGCGCGCCAAGTACACGAAGCTTCCCAAGGTCCAGAACCCGCGCTTCAACACCGCGCTGAGCGGCCAGATCGGCTACCTCGTCGACCTGGCCAACGCCTACCTCATCAACAACAGCGAGAAGACCGGCGTCACCGAGCGGAAGCTGCGGGAAGGCGGGCTCTCGATCTACACGACCTTCGACAAGAAGAAGGTCAAGGAGCTCGAGACCGCGGTGAAGAAGGTCCAGAAGGCGAACATCAAGCCCAAGGAACGGCCCGACACGGACACGCACGTCCAGTTCGGCGGCGCCTCCGTGGACCCGGACACCGGTGCCATCGTCGCCATCTACGGCGGTGAGGACGCGACCAAGCACTTCACCAACAACGCCGACGAAACCGGCGCCCAGGTCGGTTCGACGTTCAAGCCGTTCGTGCTCGCGGCGGCCATGAAGTGGGGGGTGCGGGACCCTGAGCTGGGTGAAGTGCAGGCGCAGGACGAGCGGACCAAGGTGTCCCCGAAGAGCCTGTACAGCGGCAAGAACAAGCTCAAGATCAAGGACTACGACGGGTCGGTCTGGCAGAACGAGAAGGGTGAGGAGTGGCTGCAGGTCAACGACGGTGACAAGTCGGAGGGCAGCCCGCCGAACTACCAGATCGACCTCCGTGAGGCGATGAGGGTCTCGGCGAACTCCGCCTACGTGCAGCTCGGCATGGACGTCGGTCTGGACAAGGTGAAGGAGGCCGCCGTCGACGCGGGCGTACTGGAGAGCAGTCTGGCGGGCACGGAGTACCCGTCGTTCTCCCTCGGTATCTCCAAGCCCAGTGCGATCCGCATGGCGAGCTCGTACGCCACGTTCGCGGCGAGCGGCGAGCGGCGTGATCCGTTCTCCGTCTCGAAGGTCACGGACAAGGACGGCCCGGTCTTCGAGCACGAAGTCAAGACCGCGCGGGCCTTCGAGTCGAAGGTGGCCGACAACGTCACCGACGTCCTGAAGACCGTGGTCGAGGACGGTACTGGTACCAACGCCCAGCTGCAGGGTCGTGAGGTGGCCGGCAAGACCGGTACCACCGACGGCAACAAGTCGGCCTGGTTCGTCGGCTACACCCCGCAGCTGTCGACCGCGATCAACATGTTCCGGTATCCCGACGACGAGACCATCAAGAACCGCACGTTCCTCGAGATGTACGGGACGGGTGACCAGGAGTCGATTCACGGTGCCTCGTTCCCCTCGGAGATCTGGCACGACTACATGGAACAGGCGCTGAAGGGCGAGAAGGCCGAGAAGTTCCCGACCCCCGAGCCCATCGGCGTGGTGGTCAACGACGTTCCGCCCCCGACCCCCACTCCCTCGGTCACCGAGACCGAGGAGGAGGAGAGCCCGACGCCGACACCGACGCCCAGTAAGACCAAGGGCCCGCCCTCGCCCTCGGTGAGCGAGACCTGTGGCTTCTTCGGCTGCGAGACCACCGATGGCGGCAACGGCAATGGCGGTACCGATACCGGAGGCACAGACGGCGGTGTGACCACGTCACCGAGCCCTACGGATACGGGCGGAGACAGTGGCAACGGCAACGGCAACGGCAACGGAGGTGACCTCTTCGCAGGCACAGACGGTTAGCCGTAGCGCCCGAAAAGGGTGTTTCACGTGAAACGTGGGCCGCCGCACCCCCAGGGTGCGGCGGCCCACGGCGTACTCCTGGGCGCGTACGGCAGGATGTGCTCCATGCCCAGTGCAGAAACGACGCCAGCGAGCGTGCAGGAGCCGGACCAGGTGCGGCCCACCACGGCCGACGCGGTCGCCGCAAGCGGCAGTGAGCTGATCGGCGGCCCCATCGGGCGGCGCGCCCTGCTCGGGGCGTCCTGGTGGACGCCCGTACGGGTGATCGCTCTGGTGGCGATCGGGATGTTCGTCCTCGGACTGGTCCAGAAGGCGCCCTGCTACAACGGCGGCTGGTTCTTCGGCGCCAGTTCGCAGTACACGCACGCGTGCTATTCGGACATTCCGCACCTCTACAACGGGCGCGGTTTCGCCGATGGGCTCGTGCCGTACTTCGACAAGCTCCCCGGCGACATGGAATACCTCGAGTACCCGGTGCTGACCGGTGTGTTCATGGAGGTGGCCGCCTGGCTCACGCCCGGCAGCGGCAGCATCCAGGACCAGGAGCAGTGGTACTGGATGGCCAACGCCGGGATGCTGATGGCCTGTGCGGCCATCATCGCCGTGTGCGTGACCCGGACGCATGCCCGGCGCCCCTGGGACGGCCTGCTGGTCGCCCTGGCGCCCGCCTTCGCGCTGACCGCCACCATCAACTGGGATCTGCTGGCGGTCGCCCTGACGGCCGCGGCGATGCTGATGTGGTCCAGGGGCCGCTCCCTCGCCTTCGGTGTCCTCCTGGGGCTCGCCACGGCTGCCAAGCTCTATCCCCTCTTCCTGCTGGGACCTCTGTTCGTGCTGTGCTGGCGTGCCGGCAAGTGGCGGGACTTCGGCAAGGCACTGGGAGGCGCGGTCGTCGCCTGGCTGGTGGTCAACGGGCCGGTGATGCTCTTCGCCTTCGAGGGCTGGTCGAAGTTCTACACGTTCAGCCAGGAACGGGGCGTCGACTTCGGGTCCTTCTGGCTGATCATGGCCCAGAACTCCAGCGACCCGCTCAGCACCGAGACCGTCAACACCCTTGCCACGCTCCTGATGCTGCTGTGCTGCGTCGGCATCGCCGTGCTCACGTTCACGGCGCCGCGCCGCCCGCGGTTCGCCCAGCTCGCCTTTCTGATCGTCGCGGCGTTCATCCTCACCAACAAGGTCTACTCGCCGCAGTACGTCCTGTGGCTGATCCCCCTGGTCGCGCTGGCCCGGCCCAAGTGGCGGGACTTCCTGATCTGGCAGGCGTGCGAGGTGGCGTACTTCCTGGGGATCTGGCTGTACCTCGCGTACACGACCAGCGGTGACGCCCACAAGGGGCTGCCGACCGACGGCTACCACTGGGCGATCGGGGTGCACCTGCTGGGGACGCTGTACCTGTGCGTCATCGTGGTGCGCGACATCCTCATGCCGGACCGGGACGTGGTGCGCCGGTCCGGCGAGGACGACCCCTCGGGGGGTGTGCTCGACCGTGCGGCGGATGTCTTCGTACTCGGTCCTGCGGCCCATCCGCCGCAGCACGCGGCCCACTTCGAGGGGCCGCAGGTGGAGTGGGGCAGCGGGAAGGCGACCGGCGGTTCGCTCTGAGCGAACGGCCTCCCGGAGGGTGCCGTAGGCCGTGAAAGGCCGTACACGGAGATTCCGTGTACGGCCTTCTGGCTGTCGTGGGCGGGTCGGCCGCCGTCAGCGGTCCATGAGCCGGTCGAACTGCGTGGTGGTGTGCCGCAGATGGGCCACCAGTTCGTCACCGACCTTCGGTTCGGGGGCGTCGGCCGGCACGAACAGGATGGACACCTGCATGTGCGGCGGCTCGGCGAACCAGCGCTGCTTGCCGCCCCAGACGAACGGAGAGAGATTCCGGTTGACCGTGGCGAGGCCGGCCCGGGCGACGCCCTTGGCGCGCGGCATGACGCCGTGCAGCGCCTTCGGGGCCTCCAGGCCCACCCCGTGCGACGTACCGCCCGCCACGACCACCAGGAAGCCGTCGGAGGCCGCCTTCTGCTGCCGGTAGCCGAAGCGGTCGCCCTTGGTGACGCGGGTGACGTCCAGGACCGCGCCGCGGTACTCGGTGGCCTCGTGGTCCCCCAGCCACAGCCGCGTGCCGATACGGGCGCGGAAGCGGGTCTGCGGGAACTGCTGCTGCAGCCGGGCGAGTTCGTCCGCCTTGAGGTGGCTGACGAACATCGTGTGCAGCGGCAGCCGGGCCGCACGCAGGCGGTCCATCCAGCCGATGACCTCCTCGACGGCGTCCGAGCCGTCGGTGCGGTCCAGCGGCAGGTGGATCGCGAAGCCCTCGAGACGGACGTTCTCGATGGCGGCGTGCAGCTGCGGCAGGTCCCGCTCGCTGATGCCGTGCCGCTTCATCGAGGACATCACCTCGATGACCACGCGGGCGCCCACGAGGCCGTACACGCCGTCCACCGACGACACCGAGCGGATGACCCGGTCGGGCAGCGGAACCGGCTCCTCGCCGCGCCGGTACGGCGTCAGCACCAGCAGATCACCGCCGAACCAGTCCTTGATGCGCGCGGCTTCGTACGTCGTGCCGACGGCGAGGATGTCCGAGCCCAGCCGCGTGGCCTCCTCCGCCAGCCGCTCGTGCCCGAACCCGTAGCCGTTGCCCTTGCAGACCGGGACGAGACCCGGGAACTGCTCCTGCACGTGCTTGTGGTGCGCCCGCCAGCGCGCGGTGTCGACGTAGAGCGTGAGCGCCATGGCCGGACCTGGAACCTTTCTCGTGGCTGCGGTGTATCAGAGGTGTGGAAGCTATCGAACCAAACGCCCGGGGCTCAGCGGCGCGACATGTAGATGTCGAGCGCCTTGTGGAGCAGCTTGTTCAGCGGGAAGTCCCACTCGCCGAGGTATTCGGCGGCCTGCCCGCCCGTGCCGACCTTGAACTGGATCAGGCCGAAGAGGTGGTCGGTCTCGTCCAGCGAGTCGGAGATGCCACGCAGGTCGTAGACGGTGGCACCGAGCGCGTAGGCGTCGCGCAGCATCCGCCACTGCATCGCGTTCGAGGGCCGGACCTCACGGCCGATGTTGTCGGAGGCACCGTAGGAGTACCAGACGTGCCCGCCGACGATCAGCATCGTCGCCGCCGACAGGTTCACGCCGTTGTGGCGGGCGAAGTACAGCCGCATGCGGTTGGGGTCCTCGGTGTTGAGGGCCGTCCACATGCGCTGGAAGTACGACAGCGGGCGAGGCCGGAAGTGGTCGCGCACAGCGGTGATCTCGTACAGCCGCTGCCACTCCTCGAGATCGTGGTAGCCGCCCTGGACGACCTCGACACCCGCCTTCTCGGCCTTCTTGATGTTGCGGCGCCACAGCTGGTTGAAGTTCTTGTGCACCTCTTCCAGCGAGCGGTTCGCCAGCGGCACCTGGAAGACGTAACGAGGCTGTACGTCGCCGAAGCCGGCGCCCCCGTCCTCACCCTGCTGCCAGCCCATGCGGCGCAACTTGTCGGCGACCTCGAAGGCACGCGGCTCGATGAAGTCGGCCTCGATGTCACGCAGGCGCTTGACGTCGGGGTTCTGGATCCCCTGCTTGATGGACGAGGCCTCCCAGCGCCGGATGATCACCGGCGGCCCCATCTTCACGGAGAAGGCGCCCTGCTGCTTGAGGTGCGCCAGCATCGGCTGAATCCAGTCGTCGAGATTCGGCGCGAACCAGTTGATGACCGGACCCTCGGGGAGATAGGCGAGGTAGCGCTTGATCTTGGGAAGCTGGCGATAGAGAACCAGGCCCGCACCGACCAGCTCGCCGGTCCGCTCGTCGAACCAGCCGAGGTTCTCCGAGCGCCATTCCGCTTTGACGTCCGCCCAGGCCGGGACCTGCATGTGACTCGCCGACGGCAGGCTCTGGATATAGGCCAGATGCTGCTCGCGACTGATGGTCCTCAGGGTCAGGCTCATTCGGGGCGCTCCTCGGGCTGGTGTGTCCCCATGGGTTCAGGGGCTCCGGCTCTCGCGCCGAAGCCTACTGCGCCCTGCGAGCGCCCCGACTGGGCACACGGGACTTCGCCCCGGCCTGTCGCGGCCGGGGCGGTGATCAGCCTGCCTCGAGAGGCTCTGTGCGGTGTCGGCAGGTCAGAAGAGGCCGCCGAAGAGACCACCGTGGGCCATGCCCAGGAAGAAGCCGATGGCCGAGGCGCCGAGGCCCAGGATCAGTCCGAAGCGTTCGCGGGTCGTTTCCGAGATCCACTGGCCGTACGCGCCGGTGATGATCCCCACCAGACCGGTCCACGAGCTCAGCAGATGCAGGCTGTGGAACATCGCCGTGATGAAGGAGACCGCTCCGAGTACCAGGGTCACCGCGAGCAGGGCGTCCTGGACGGGGTGGGCCCTGTCGTCCGTGGCGAAAAGGGATCCGGCGGTGTTGGGTCGCAATGCCTGTGCCATGGGGCACCTCCTGCGGAAGGCGGCGCATCGTAGCGCCATACACACCCGATGTGTACAGATTGACGGTCCTCACCGCCGGATTTCAACCGGAAGCCGGTGTGCGGGTACTCTGTACCCTCTGCACCGGTGTCTGCCCAGGCCGCGGCCGGGAAGCCCGATCGGGCCCCCGATTGTCAGTGGCGGCCGATACCGTTGCGTACGCATCACAACCCTCCTGCCACGGAACGACCGTGGCCGCTGAGTCCAAAGGAGGTGGGTTCCACATGCGTCACTACGAGGTGATGGTCATCCTCGACCCCGATCTCGAGGAGCGCTCTGTCTCCCCGCTGATCGAGAACTTCCTTTCTGTCGTCCGTGACGGTGGCGGAAAGGTCGAGAAGGTCGACACCTGGGGCCGTCGTCGTCTCGCGTACGAGATCAAGAAGAAGCCCGAGGGCATCTACTCGGTCATCGACCTGCAGGCCGAGCCTGCGGTCGTCAAGGAGCTCGACCGCCAGATGAACCTGAACGAGTCGGTCCTCCGGACCAAGGTCCTTCGCCCCGAGACCCACTGAGCTCTTCCGCTCAGCTGATCTCGGGATTCGAGTAGCAGCACAAGCAGCCAGCAGCACACCCGCCGAGAGGTTCACCCATGGCAGGCGAGACCGTCATCACGGTCGTCGGCAATCTTGTCGATGACCCCGAGCTGCGCTTCACCCCGTCCGGTGCGGCGGTCGCGAAGTTCCGTGTCGCGTCCACCCCCCGCACCTTCGACCGCCAGACGAATGAGTGGAAGGACGGCGAAAGCCTCTTCCTGACCTGCTCGGTCTGGCGTCAGGCGGCGGAGAACGTCGCCGAGTCGCTTCAGCGAGGCATGCGCGTTGTCGTGCAGGGCCGGCTGAAGCAGCGGTCCTACGAGGACCGTGAGGGTGTCAAGCGCACGGTCTTCGAGCTGGACGTCGAGGAAGTCGGCCCCAGCCTGCGCAACGCCACGGCCAAGGTCACCAAGACCACCGGTCGCGGTGGCCAGGGCGGTTACAGCGGCGGTGGCGGCCAGCAGGGCGGCGGCTGGGGCGGTGGCCCCGGCGGCGGTCAGCAGGGCGGCGGCGCTCCTGCCGAAGACCCGTGGGCGACCGGCGCTCCTGCCGGTGGCCAGCAGGGTGGCGGCGGCTGGGGCGGTGGCTCCGGCGGCAGCGGCGGCAACGGCGGCGGCTACTCGGACGAGCCCCCCTTCTGAGCCGTACGGCTTAAAAGGTGGGTCGTACCCAAACTTCTTGATCACACAGGAGAAACACCATGGCGAAGCCGCCTGTGCGCAAGCCGAAGAAGAAGGTCTGCGCTTTCTGCAAGGACAAGGTCACGTACGTGGACTACAAGGACACGAACATGCTGCGGAAGTTCATTTCCGACCGCGGCAAGATCCGTGCCCGTCGCGTGACCGGCAACTGCACGCAGCACCAGCGTGATGTCGCCACGGCCGTCAAGAACAGCCGTGAGATGGCGCTGCTGCCCTACACCTCCACTGCGCGCTAAGGGAAGGGTGACCAACACATGAAGATCATCCTCACCCACGAGGTCTCCGGCCTCGGCGCCGCGGGCGACGTCGTTGACGTCAAGGACGGTTACGCTCGCAACTACCTCATCCCGCGGAAGTTCGCTATCCGCTGGACCAAGGGTGGCGAGAAGGACGTCGAGCAGATTCGTCGCGCTCGCAAGATCCACGAGATCCAGACCATCGAGCAGGCCAACCAGGTCAAGGCCCAGCTCGAGGGTGTGAAGGTCCGTCTGGCCGTCCGCTCCGGCGAGGCCGGCCGTCTCTTCGGTTCCGTCACCCCGGCCGACATCGCCTCGGCGATCAAGGCCGCCGGCGGCCCCGAGGTCGACAAGCGTCGTATCGAGCTCGGCTCTCCGATCAAGACGCTGGGCGCCCACGAGACGTCCGTGCGTCTGCACCCCGAGGTGGCCGCCAAGGTCAACATCGAGGTCATCGCTGCGTAAGCGCTGCGCTCGCTGAAGCAGTCAGTGGGGCCGCATCCTCTGGGGTGCGGCCCCACTGGTATGTCCGGGGCATGGCGGCGTGTTTCACGTGAAACACCGTCAACGCTGCTGTGTTTCACGTGAAACCGAGCAGAACGGGCGCGTCTCCTCGCGGCTCTCTCAGCGCGTGGCGCCCGTGACGAGCCAGCGTCCCGAGCGGGCCCGGATCCACAGGGTGAGTACCCGAATCGTCATCATCAGCGTCATGGCGATCCAGAGCGCGGTGAGCCCGCCGCCGAGGGTGGGGACGAAGAGCGCCACGGGCGTGAAGACGGCCAGGGTGAGCAGCATGGCCCAGGCAAGGTAAGGCCCGTCGCCAGCGCCCATGAGGACACCGTCCAAGACGAAAACCACGCCGCAGAGCGGTTGGGAGAGCGCCACCACCAGCAGGGCGGGGAGTGCGGCGTCCTTCACGGCGGAGTCGCTCGTGAACAGGGAGAGGAAGACCGGGCGGCTCACCACGACCAGGACGCCGAGTGCAAGGCCGACCACGATGCCCCACTGCACCATGCGGCGGCAGACATCGCGGGCTCCCTCGGCATCATTGGCACCGAGATAGCGTCCGATGATGGCTTGTCCGGCGATCGCGATGGCATCGAGCGCGAAGGCAAGCAGGCTCCACAGGGACAGGATGATCTGGTGCGCAGCGATATCGGCGTCACCGAGGCGAGCCGCAACGGCCGTGGCGATCATCAGGATCGCCCGCAGTGAGAGCGTGCGGACCAGCAGCGGTACGCCGGCCTGTGCAGACGCCTTGATCCCGGCGGCGTCGGGACGCAGAGAGGCGCCGTGCCTTCGGGCCCCGCGGACGACAACCACGAGATAGACCGCGGCCATGCCCCACTGAGCGATCACGGTGCCCCAGGCGGAGCCCGCGATACCGAGGCCGGCGCCGTAGACGAGGCCCGCGTTGAGAGCAGCGTTGGCGACGAAGCCCGCGACGGCGACATAGAGCGGTGTCCTGGTGTCCTGCAGGCCACGCAGGACACCGGTCGCGGCGAGTACGACGAGCATCGCGGGTATGCCGAGGGCAGAGATCCGCAGATAGGTGGTTGCGTACGGGGCCGCCGTGTCGGAGGCGCCGAAGAGTTCCACGAGGAACGGGGCCATGGGCAGGACGATGGCGATGACACCGGCGCCGAGCAGCAATGCCAGCCAGATGCCGTCCATGCCCTGGCGGATGGCTGCAGGGAGTTCGCCTGCGCCCACGCGCCGGGCCACGGCCGCCGTGGTGGCGTAAGCGAGGAAGACGAAGATGCTGACCGCGGTGGTGAGAAGGGCGGAGGCGACGCCGAGTCCGGCGAGCTGCGCCGTACCGAGGTGGCCGACGATAGCGCTGTCGGCGAGTACGAAGAGGGGCTCGGCGACCAGTGCGCCGAAGGCGGGGACGGCCAGCGAGATGATCTCTCGATCGTGCCGGCGTCGGACGGCCTTGAGGGGCGCAGGAGCCTGTGTCATGAGCACCAATCTAATCGTCCACAGGTAAGAGATGCAAAGCAATAGCGACCCTTACCTTCCGTCTCGCGGTGTGCGCTGTCGTACACAGTTCGAAGCGATCTTGGGCCGACTGGGAAAGTTTTTCTTCTGCACAGCCGGTGGATGGGAAAGGTGCAGGTCAAGGCGGGTCATTGGCGCCGACTGGGGGCTTGTTCACAGGGCTGTCCACCGCGTCGTGCACAGGTTTCGGGGAGTTCTCCACAGCATCGGGGCCGTCGTCCACATGGCCTGTGGATAACCGGATTGGCTGACGGTGCCCAGGGGCCTAACGTGGTCCGGCGCTCACTCCGTCCGCCGACTGAGAAATCGGTACAAAACTAAGGCGGGCAGAACCGGAGTTGAGCCTCTCATTTGTCAGTGCCGTGCCGTAGAAAGAGGGCATGGCGAGGTCCGCTCGGCGGACGGGAGGAGGTGGCTCGGTGAGCATTTCCGAGCCCTTGGACGACCCGTGGGCCGACAGCGGTCCCAGTGATCGTCTGCCCTCCCGCCGCCGCGGCGACGGTGGCCCCGGGCGCGATGAGCAGCATGAGCGAGGCCGGGACAACGGTGCGTGGGACGGCGGAGGTTCGTCCTTCGAAAGGGTCCCGCCGCAGGACCTCAACGCCGAGCAGTCCGTCCTGGGTGGCATGCTCCTGTCCAAGGACGCCATCGCCGACGTCGTCGAGATCCTCAAGGGCCATGACTTCTACAAGCCCGCCCACGAGACGATCTACCAGGCGATCCTCGACATCTATGCGAAGGGCGAGCCGGCCGACCCGATCACGATCGCCGCTGAGCTCACCAAGCGCGGCGAGATCAACAAGGTCGGCGGCGCATCGTATCTGCACAGCCTCGTGCAGACGGTGCCGACGGCCGCGAACGCCGAGTACTACGCGGAGATCGTCCACGAGCGTGCCGTGCTGCGCCGTCTCGTCGAGGCCGGTACCCGCATCACTCAGATGGGATACGCGGCCGACGACGACGTCGACGAGATCGTCAACCGGGCCCAGGCCGAGATCTATGCGGTCACGGAGCAGCGCACGAGCGAGGACTATCTGCCGCTCGGCGACATCATGGAGGGTGCGCTCGACGAGATCGAGGCGATCGGCTCACGCACCGGCGAGATGACCGGGGTGCCCACGGGGTTCACCGACTTCGACTCGCTCACCAACGGCCTGCACCCGGGCCAGATGGTCGTCATCGCCGCGCGTCCCGCGATGGGTAAGTCGACGCTTGCGCTGGACTTCGCGCGGGCTGCATCGATCAAGCACAACCTGCCCAGCGTCATTTTCTCTCTCGAGATGGGGCGCAACGAGATCGCGATGCGTCTGCTGTCGGCCGAAGCCCGCGTCGCGTTGCACCACATGCGATCCGGCACGATGACCGACGAGGACTGGACGCGTCTGGCCCGCCGGATGCCGGATGTCTCCGCGGCCCCGCTCTACATCGACGACTCCCCGAACCTGTCGATGATGGAGATCCGTGCCAAGTGCCGTCGCCTCAAGCAGCGCAACGACCTCAGGCTGGTCGTCATCGACTACCTCCAGCTGATGCAGTCCGGTGGTTCCAAGCGCTCCGAAAGCCGTCAGCAGGAGGTGTCGGACATGTCCCGAAACCTCAAGCTTCTGGCCAAGGAGCTGGAGATTCCCGTCATCGCGCTCTCCCAGCTGAACCGTGGCCCCGAGCAGCGCACCGACAAGAAGCCGATGGTCTCGGACCTGCGTGAGTCCGGCTCCATCGAGCAGGACGCCGACATGGTCATCCTGCTGCACCGCGAGGATGCCTACGAGAAGGAGTCGCCGCGCGCCGGCGAGGCCGACCTGATCGTGGCCAAGCACCGAAACGGTCCGACCGCGACGATCACGGTCGCGTTCCAGGGCCACTACTCCAGGTTCGTGGACATGGCGCAGACCTGATCCGGTGCCCGGCATGGCGGCACGGACGGGCAGGCGGAAATGCGCTCGACGTGCGCCGTCCGGCCGGATGAACTGTGGGCATGACGACAATTCAGGAAGAGTTGCTTCCGGGCACACGCCGGGCGCTGCTGCACCGCATCGCCGTGGCTCAGTCCGAAGGGCGTTCTCCGTCGCTGGTCGCAGCGGTCGTGCGGGACGGGCGGACCGTGTGGCACGGCGCGCGGACGTCGGTGGACGGACACGCGCCGGACGAGAACGTGCAGTACCGGATCGGCTCGATCACCAAGACGTTCACCGCGGTGCTCGTGCTGCGTCTACGCGACGAGGGCCTGCTCGATCTCGGCGACCGGCTGGAGAAGCATCTGCCCGGCACCGGTGCGGGCGAGGCCACCATCGCCGAACTGCTGGCGCACATCGGTGGTCTGGCCGCCGAATCACCCGCCCCGTGGTGGGAGCGCAGCCCGGGGTCGCTGCGTCCGGAGCTGGCCGATGTGCTCGGCGATGATCCTTTCCTGCATCCGATCGGGCGCCGGTTCCACTACTCGAACCCCGGCTACACGCTGTTGGGTGCCCTGGTTGAGCAGCTGCGCGGGGCTTCCTGGGAGGAGGTACTCCGGCGTGAAGTGCTCGAACCCCTGGGCCTCAACCGAACGAGCGCACAGCCGTCGGCCCCGCACGCGGGCGGCTGGGCGGTGCATCCCTGGGCCGATGTGCTGCTGCCGGAGCCTACGGAGGATCTCGGTCGGATGGCCCCGGCCGGTCAACTCTGGTCCACCACAGGAGACTTGGCCCGATTCGCGGTCTTCCTCGCGCAGGGCGACGATCGGGTGCTGAGCGCGGAGACTGTACGGGAGATGCGGATGCCCGCCGCGCCGGCAGAGGCCGCTGATGTCGCGGACGGGGTCACCTACGGGCTCGGCCTCCAGATCCAGCACCGTGACGGGCGTCTGCTCGTCGGTCACTCCGGGTCGCTGCCGGGCTTCCTGGCGAACCTCACCATCAGCGTGGCGGACGACGTCGCGGTGGTGGTGCTGGCCAACTGCACCTCCGGTCCGCTGTTGGCCGCCGTGGGCGCGGACCTCGTGCGTATCGTCGCCGAGGCAGAACCGCGGATTCCCGAATCATGGCACCCCCTGCCGGACGTCGACGCTTCCGTCCTGGAGTTGGCGGGGCAGTGGTACTGGGGGACTTACGCGTTTGCCCTGCGGCTGACCGGCGACGGAGGTGTGTCGCTGGAGCCACTGTCCGGCAATGGCCGCCGTTCGCGCTTCCGGGCCAATGGTGACGGCACCTGGACGGGCCTGGAGGGCTACTACGCCGGAGAACTTCTGCGGACGGTGCGCCGTCCGGACGGGTCCGTGAGTCATCTGGACCTCGGTTCGTTCGTGTTCACGCGTCAGCCGTACGACGAGAACGCGGAAGTGCCGGGCGGAGTGGACCCGGAGGGGTGGCGGGGGATCAGCTAGCGTCACCGTCCCGCGACATGAGGAGGGCTGTGTTTCACGTGAAACACAGCCCTCGTTCGTTCAGAGCGCGAGCTTGAAACCCACGTGGGACGCCGTGAATCCGAGCCGCTCGTAGAAGCGGTGGGCGTCCGTACGTGAGGAGTCGGAGGTCAGTTGTACCAACTGGCAGTCCTGGTTCCGGGATTCATCGATAGCCCACTGAATGAGCTGGGTGCCCAGCCCGCTGCCGCGCTCATCGGCATGAATCCGTACACCTTCGATGATCGACCTGGTGGCGCCGCGCCTGGACAGTCCGGGAACGATCGTGAGCTGGAGCGTGCCGACCACGCGGCCCTCGCGAACAGCGACCATCAGATGCTGGTTCGGGTCCGCGCTGAGCCGCTCCAGCGCTGCGAGGTACGGGACCAGGTCGTCCGGTGACTCGCGCCGGGCGCCCAGTGGGTCGTCCGCGAGCATTGCGACGATTGCGGGGATGTCGTCGACGACCGCGGCTCGTATCTCAAGGTCTCCCATGGCTGCACCCTATGCGGGCACCTTCACCGACTCCACAACCTGGACCAGCGGAGCAAGTTCGGGGTTCTTGGCGGCCTCGTCGAGCGCCTCACGCAGGGCCGCGTCGTTGGTCGGCCGCGCCTCCTTCAGCAGCTTCAGGCCCGCCTCGGTGACGTTGGTGTAGATGCCCCGGCGGTCGGTGGGGCACAGGTAGCGCTCCAGCAGACCGCGGTCCTCGAGTCGGGTGACCAAGCGCGTGGTGGCGCTCTGGCTGAGGACGACCGCGTCCGCGACCTGCTTCATCTGCAGGTGCCCGCCGTCGCCGTCGTGCTGTCGGCTGAGCACGTCGAGCAGAGAGTACTCGCGCACGCTGAGGCCGTGCTGGGTCTGCAGGGCGCGCTCGATGTGCGCCTCGATTCTCCCGTGCAGCAGGGAGAGGGCGCACCAGCCCTGGGCGAGGGCGGTGAGCGCGGGGTCCGTCGCTGTCATTGGCGTTTCCTCCGTCCCGGAGCGGCTGGAATCCAGGATAGACCACGGCTGCAATAGCCTGCGGTTGCATGTAGCCAGCGTATGCAACTATTGTGGACGCACGTAAAGCGCTCTTGCAATCTCTGGGAAGGTGTACACCCCATGCCTCTCGCGCTTCTGGCCCTCGCGATCGGGGCCTTCGGAATCGGCACGACCGAATTCGTGATCATGGGCTTGCTGCCCCAGGTCGCGGCCGACTTCGGGGTCTCCATCCCGACCGCCGGCTTCCTCGTGACCGGCTATGCGCTCGGTGTGATGTTCGGTGCCCCGCTGATGACCGTGCTCGGCACGAAGGTCTCCCGCAAGCGGATGCTGATGGTGTTGATGGGCCTGTTCATCGTCGGCAACCTGCTCTCCGCCATCGCTCCCGTCTTCGGGCTGATGCTCGTCGGCCGCGTGGTCGCCTCTCTCGCCCACGGTGCCTTCTTCGGTATCGGCTCGGTTGTCGCGGCCGAGCTGGTCGCCCCCGACAAGAAGGCCGGAGCCATCGCGATGATGTTCACGGGTCTGACCGTCGCCAATGTCGTGGGCGTCCCACTGGGCACGCTCGTCGGGCAGTCCGTCGGCTGGCGGGTCACCTTCGCCATCGTGGCCGTGCTGGGCGTCGTCGGTCTGGCCGGCATCGCCAAGCTCGTCCCGGAGATGCCCAAGCCCGAGGGCGTGCACCTGCGCCACGAGCTGGCTGCCTTCAAGAACGTCCAGGTCCTGCTCGCCATGGCGATGACCGTCCTCGGCTTCGGCGGAGTCTTCGCGGCCATCACCTACATCGCGCCGATGATGACCCACGTCGCCGGCTTCGCCGACGGCTCCGTCACCTGGCTGCTGGTCCTCTTCGGTCTGGGCATGGTCGGCGGCAACCTCGTCGGCGGCAGGTTCGCCGACCGCGCCCTGATGCCCATGCTGTACATCTCCCTGGGCGCCCTGGCCGTCGTGCTCGCGCTCTTCACGCTGACGGCACACGACAAGATCCTTTCGGCCGTGACCATCGCGCTGATCGGTGCCCTGGGTTTCGCCACCGTCCCGCCTCTGCAGAAGCGCGTCCTCGACCAGGCGCACGGCGCTCCCACCCTGGCTTCCGCGGTGAACATCGGCGCGTTCAACCTCGGCAACGCCCTCGCCGCCTGGCTCGGCGGCCTCGTCATCGCGGCCGGTCTCGGCTACACAGCCCCCAACTGGGTCGGAGCCGTCCTCGCCGCGGCCGCTCTGGTCCTCGCCTTCCTCTCGGCCGCTCTGGAGCGCCGCGAGAGCACCCCCAGTGCCGTGGTGGTGTCCGGTGCGCCCACCGACCAGCGGACCGCCGTCCACCACTGAACCCTGCCGAACCCCCTCGCCAGTCCCACCCGTAAGGAGAAGTCCGCATGACCACGTCCACCGCCGTCGCGCCCCTGACCATCCAGGACGCCGAGATCCTCGTCACCGCGGCCCATCGCGCCGCCGAGGCCGCCGCAGCGACCGTCAGCATCACCGTCCTGGACGCCGGCGGTCACCTGCTCGCGTTCCGGCGCGATGACCGGGCCGTACTGATCTCCGGCGAGACCAGCACCCGCAAGGCGTACACGGCCCTCCAACTGAACGCGCCGACCGCCGACCTCGTCGACGCGGTCAAGCCCGACGGGCCCTTCCACTCCCTGCCCACCGCGCTCGACCGCCCGCTGCTGTTCATCGCGGGCGGCCTGCCGATCCACCGCGGCGGGCGGCTGATCGGTGCGATCGGGGTCGGCGGGGGCGCACCGGATCAGGACCACGGCTTCGCCACGGCCGCCGCGGAGGCACTCGCCTGAGCCGGCCCCGATCAGCGGGTAACGCCGGTTCCCTGGAGGGACCGGCGTTACCCGTGCCGGAGCATCAGCCGGCAGCCACCGTCAGCGGAGCGAAGCGCCGGCTCCAGTCACCGGGCAGCTCCGCGACCCCGTACGTCATGACCGCGTTGAAGGCGACCGACGCCAGCCCTCGCTCCTTCGCCCACGCCAGCAGCTCCTCGTGCCGTACGTCGATGTCGGTGCGCAGTGGGCGGTCGGTGTGGGCGGCGAGCGAGGCGATCAGCGCCTTCGCCGTCTCGGTGTCCCGGGCGATCAGCGGGCCCACGACATGGGTGTGCATGTTGGGCCAGGCGGCCGCGTACCCGATGATCCGGCCGTCCTCCTCGGCGACGCGGACCTGGTCGGCGAAGGCCGGCAGCCGGGTGATGATGTGCGTGCGATCGGCGCCGAACACCTCCAGGTCGAGGCGAAGGAGCGTGGTGAGGTCCTCGGCGGTCGCAGGTCGAGTGGCCACCGCGAGCTCGGCGCCGCCCGGCATGAAGGGGCCGCGCAGCATCTCCGCCCGGCCGGTGACCTTGAAGCCGAGTTCCTCGTAGAGCGGGCGGCCGTTCGAGGTCGCGTGCAGAGTCAGGGGTGTGGCGCCCGTGATCGAGATCACGTGGCGCATCAGTCGCCGTCCGACACCCTGGCGGGCGTGCCGCTCGGCAACCAGGACCATGCCGACGGCTCCCAGCTCAGGGCGTTCCGGTGGCCCGTACTCGGTGACCGTGCATGCGGCGACAAGCCCTCCGTCGGGGTCGTCGATGCCGTATCCCTTGCCGGCGGTGAGAAGGAAGCCCCATTTGTGTTCCTCCCGCGGCCACCCCCGGTCCTCGGACAGGTCGGCGCAGGCGGTGAGATCGCGGAGCGTCAGACGGCGGATCGGAAGAGCAGCGAGGGCAGGAGTAGGCACGCAGGTCAGGCTGGCCGACCGGTACCCCCGACGTCCACTGGTTTCGGGAGAGACGTAAGTGCTTTTGGCCATTGTCGTGGCGACCAGCGGAGTGGGTGGACAAGCGCGGGGTGTTTCACGTGAAACATCGGAGAACGGCGGGCATCCATCTGGCTCAGTACGCGGCGGGAACACTTCTCTCGCTAGCCTCACATGCCATGGCGAGACTTCATCTCTTCGATCTCGACGGCACGTTGCTGCACGGCAGTTCCGCGCCCGTGGAGATCTCGCGGCAACTCGGGCTGGAGTCCGAGACCGTGGCGCTCGACCAGGAGATCGCAGCCGGGCTGATCGGCCCACCGGAATATGCGCAGCGGGTCCATGCGCTTTGGGCAGATCTCACGGAGGCGCACGTGGCCGCAGCCTTCGACGGCGCGCCCTGGCTGGGACGTATCCGTGACGTCTGGGCGGAGATCAGGCGCGCGGGCGACTACTGCGCTGTCGTGTCGCTGTCTCCATCGTTCTTCGTGGCGCGGCTCACGGCGTGGGGTGCGCATGCGGCACACGGATCCCGCTTCCCTGCGGTGCCGTTCACCGAGCCTGTGGACCCCGCCGGAGTCCTCAGTGCCGCGGCCAAGGTCCTCATCGCCGACCGGCTGTGCCAGGAGTTCGGCGTGACGCGGGCGGACTGCGTCGCGTACGGGGACTCGTCGTCGGACCGGGATCTCTTCGGCGTCGTTCCGGTATCCGTCGCGGTCAACGCGGACCACCATCTGGCCGCTCTCGCAACCCACTCCTATACGGGGAGGGATCTGTGGGATGCCTATGAATTGGTCCGCACCGCCCGGTAATTGAGGGAACTGATGGTTCGCCCCTTGGTCAAAAGAGTGGTGGGTCAAGGGGGGACTTGTGTGGGGTGCGGGGGCCGGTATGGTCGACTCCGGTTGCCGTCCGGGATGTGGTGCGCCCTTCCCGTGCGGGCGGAAAGAGGGGCAAGGGAGCCTAACGGGACGGAGAGATCGACGACCCGCATTCTGGGTTAAGCAGATGAGGTTTCCGCGTGAAGTGGCATGCTGCGGGGAGAGTACTGCGGCCAATGTCACACTCTCGCCCTACTTGTCCGTACGAAGTGGGAACACGAGTTGAATATGGCCGCGTTGACCGCGACAGCGAACGGGGAAAAGCAGCCGGCTACGGGGGAAGCAGGCATCTTCCGACCGAGGAAGTGCGCAGACCGACCGAAAGATGTTCGAGGCGAGGCACACCATGGACGCTCCGACCACCACGTCGGCCGACAACGGCACTTCAGACGGCGGGGGCGGCTGGTTCACGCCGCGCAAGAAGCCGATGCCGAACCCGGGCAGCGAGCGGGAGACGGCAGATGGTCGGCGCCTGGCCGCGATGCGCCCGGTGGGCAGGACAACCACCGGGACTGATCACGAGGCGCCTCCGGACGAGGTCGCACGGGGTGCCACACCGCAGGTGACGGAGCCGCACACACAAGCGCAGGCCACGGGCTCGCCGGCCTCAGCCACCCACCCCGAGCCGCGCGGCTACGGAGCTCCTGGCCCCCAGCCGGCCGCGGCCGACGCCGGGACGGATCGTGAGCGAATAACGGCACCCTCGATATCCACGCCAGCACCCGCCCCCTCCCGCACCGAGGCGCCGCCCGCCGACCGCCTGACCGCAGTCCCCAAGGCGCCGCCCGCCGCTCAGCACATGATTGCCCCCACTGAAGCGCCGCCCGCTGCTCAAGGCCCTCTCATCACCACACAGGCGCGGCCCACCGCCCAGCGAGCCCCCCTCCCCACCGAGGTACCGCCCGCGCAGCCCGCCCCCGCCCCCACCGCGCCGCCGCCCGCCGCTCACCGCGTACCCGCGCAACGGACCGCCGCCGCCGAACACACCGAGCCGTCTCTCTTCGCTGTCGGCACGGCGCCCGCAGCCGGCCCCGCCTCCAACGCCGATCTGCCCGCCCCGCACGCTGAGCCACCCACCCCGCACGCTGATCAGCCCATCGCCCACGAGGACGCCTCCCCGGACGCCGTGCTCATCCGCCGGACCATGACCACCGTGGCCCCTGTGGCCGACAAGGTCACCTCGTACTTCTACGCGCTGCTCTTCGTCCGCCACCCCGATCTGCGGCCCCTCTTCCCCGCCGCGATGGACGCCCAGCGCGACCGCCTGCTCAAGGCGCTGCTCACGGCCGCCGAGCACATCGACAACGCCGACGTCCTGGTGCCGTATCTGCAGAACCTGGGCCGCGGCCACCGCAAGTACGGCACGCGCCCCGAGCACTATCCGGCCGTCGGCGAGTGTCTGATCGGCGCGCTGAGCCGGTACGCGGAGTCGGTCTGGGACGGGGAGACCGAGGCGGCGTGGGTGCGGGCGTACACGACCATCTCGCAGGTCATGATCGACGCCGCGGCTGCGGACGAGCTGCGCGCCCCGGCCTGGTGGTACGCCGAGGTTGTCTCGCACGACCTGAGGACCCCGGACGTCGCGGTCATCACGGTCCGCCCCGACCAGCCGTATCCCTTTCTCGCCGGGCAGTACACGAGCCTGGAGACGCCGTGGTGGCCGCGTATATGGCGGCACTACTCCTTCGCGTCGGCGCCCCGCTCCGACGGACTGCTCAGTTTCCATGTGAAGGCGGTCCCCGCGGGCTGGGTCTCCAACGCCCTGGTGCACCGCGCCCGCCCCGGTGACGTCATCCGCCTCGGCCCGCCGGCCGGTTCGATGACCGTGGACCACTCCACCGACAGCGGACTGCTCTGTCTGGGCGGTGGCACGGGCATAGCGCCCATCAAGGCGCTGGTGGAGGACGTCGCCGAGCACGGCGAGCGGCGCCCCGTCGAGGTCTTCTACGGAGCCCGCACCGACCACGACCTGTACGACATCGACACGATGCTCAGGCTCCAGCAGACACACCCCTGGCTCTCGGTCCGCGCGATCATCGACCAGCAGGCACATCTCCAGCTCCCCGACGCCATAAGGGAGTACGGCCCCTGGAACGAGTACGACGCCTATCTCTCGGGCCCGCCCGGAATGATCCGCAGCGGCGTGGGCGCCCTGCGGGACGCCGGCATTCCCTCGGAGCGCATACGCCACGACTCGGTGGAGGAACTCGTCGCCGCCGGAAGCTGACCCGGCGCCGGCCACCGGCCGGGTCAGCCCAGATCGGGAGCGTGCATGGCCCGGACGCCCTCGATGTTCCCGTCGAGGTAGTGCCGCAGCGACAGAGGTACGAGATGGACGGAGGCGATCCCGACACGGGTGAACGGCACCCGTACGATCTCGTACTCGCCCGCGGGCTCGTCCACCTCGGGACCGTGCCGCAGGGACGGATCCATGGACTCGAGTCGGCAGACGAAGAAGTGCTGCACCTTCACACCGGTGGCGCCGCCGTCCTCGCCGATGTGCTCGACGGTGTCCACAAAGCACGGCACAACATCGGTGATCTTGGCCCCCAGCTCCTCGTACACCTCGCGGTGCAGAGCATGGACGACGGTGGGGTCTCCTGGTTCGACACCGCCACCGGGAGTGACCCAGTAGGGATCCACGCCGGGCTTGGTGCGCTTGATCAGGATCAGGTCGTCGCCGTCCAGGAGAACGGCGCGGGCGGTGCGCTTGACCACGGGTCGGACGGTCATGGGAGAAATGTGGCCCGGCTGGTTCCACGTGAAACATCGCGAAACGTCATCGGTCGAGCCCAGCGCGTGAGACCTTCCGATTGTTCGGCTCAGCACCATTCGGCGGCCGCACGCTGCAGCCACTCATGGGCCCGTGCGATGTGCGGCATGGCCAGGGTGCCGGTGCGCACGACCAGGAAGTACGTCCGCAGCGGCGGTACGGCCGGATCATGCAGAGCGACGACGTCACCACGCTCCAGGGCGGTCTCGCAGAGGTAGCGGGGCAGGACCGCCAGCCCGGCACCGGCGGCCGTGCAGGCGAGGACGGCGCGGAGGTCCGGGACGATGACGGTGCCGGAGGCGGCCGGGCGGGAGTCGAAGACAGCGGCCCAGTAGCGGGAGACAAAGGGCAGCGACTCGTGCACCTCGACGACGGGCAGGTTCTCCAGGGCGGACGCGCCCCTGTCGTGCAGCGTCCCGGTTCCGATCTGCTCGGCCCAGTGCGGGGCGGCGACCAGGACGTGCTCCTCGTCGCACAGTGGAGTCGCCGTGAGCAGTCCGCCGCGCGGCTGGGCTGTGCAGATGGCCAGATCATGATGGCCGGCGGCCAGTCCTTCCAGGGTCTCCTCGGCGTTGCCGAAGGACGCGCGTAGCGCGAAGCCCTGTCCGTCCTCGCCGGTCAGTTCCACGAGCGCGGGCAGTGCCCGCTCGGCGGTGAACTCAGGGGGCCCCGCCAGATGCAGGGTGCGTAACGAGGACTCGTCGTCGAGCCCGCTCTCGGCTATCTCCACCAAGGCGTCCAGATGCGGAGCGGCCTTGTGCGCGAGCTCGTCGCCTATGGTCGTCGGCGTCACTCCCCGGGCCTGCCGCAGGAACAGAGGGCGGCCCAGCTGTTGTTCCAACGTCCGGATCTGCGAGGTGACAGCCGGCTGGGAGAGGCCCAGCAGGGCGGCGGCGCGAGTGAAGGAACCGGCCCGGTGCACGGTGACGAACGTGCGCAGCAAGGCCAGATCCATGGAACGCCCTCCCCCTCCCTGTCTGTCTCCCGCCCCCGGACAGGGCCCAACTATAAATAAGTCGATAGGTCTCTGTCGCTACTGTGATTGGACACTGACACAGAGTCAACTAGCCTTGTTCGCGCGGTTCTTCGCGCGCAGAACCGAGGGCGGTCCGAGCCACGAGGGGGGAGGCTCGGACCGTCCGTTCTACGTAGCCGGGCACCCGCCGGGCGTCCGGAAAGCGGTCACTTCGCCGACTCGTCCAGCGCGGCCAGCACATCCGCCACCAGATCCCCGGGATCCTCGGCGCCGACCGACAGCCGAATGAAGCCCTCCGCAACCGCGTCCCCTCCCCAGCGCCCGCGCCGCTCCGCCGTGGAGCGCACCCCGCCGAAGCTCGTCGCGTCGTCCACGAGCCGTAGCGCGTCGAGAAAACGGTCCGCACGCGCGCGCGTGGGCAGGCTGAAGGAAACCACGCACCCATAGCGGTGCATCTGCTGCGAGGCAATCTTGTACGAGCGGTCGCTCGTCAGTCCCGGGTAGCGCACTCCGAGATCCTCGGGCCAGTCGCGCAGCGCCTCGGCGACCGCGAGGGCGCTCGCGTTCTGCCGGTCCACGCGCAGCTGGAGCGTGGCGATCGAACGGTGCGCGAGCCAGGCCTCCATGGGCCCGGGAATCGCACCGACGATCTTGCGCCAGCGGCGTACGGCAGCCATTGCCGCAGGGTCGCGGCCGGTGACGTAGCCCAGGAGGATGTCGCCGTGCCCGGTGAGCTGCTTGGTGCCGCTGGCCACGGAGAAGTCGGCGCCGAGCTCCAGCGGACGCTGTCCGAGCGGTGTCGCGAGCGTGTTGTCGACCGCGACAAGGGCGCCACGCGCGCGTGCCGCCTCTGCGAGCCGCCGGACGTCGCACACGTCCAGCCCGGGGTTCGACGGAGTCTCGATCCACAGGAGCTTCGCGCCGTCGAGGACGTCCAGCTGGGCATCACCGGCGGTCGGGGCGGTGCGCACCTCGATGCCGTACGCCTCCAGCTGAGCGCGCACCAGGGGCAGTACCTGGTAGCCGTCGCTGGGCAGGACGACCGCGTCCCCGGCGCGCAGCTGGGAGAAGACCACCGACGAGATGGCGGCCATGCCGGACGCGAACACCAGTGTCTCCACGCCGTCCTGCCCGGGCGCCTCCAGCTCGCCGATCGCGCGCTCCAGGTGGGTCCAGGTCGGGTTCTCGTCGCGGCCGTAGGTGTACGGGCCGGTGGGGTCGCCCGGCAGGTGGTAGTGGGCGGCGAACACCGGACCGGGCAGCGTCGGCTCGTGCTTCACAGGCTCGGGCAGACCGGCCCGCACCGCGCGCGTGCCGTCACCGACACCGTTGCTCTCACCCGTACTGCTCATGCTGCCCGTCCTTCCATGTGCTCACGTACTGCGGCGAGCAGTCCTTCGCTCGCCGCCTCCACCATCTCAAGGCACTCCTCGAAGCCGTCCATGCCCCCGTAGTACGGGTCGGGGACGTCGAGGTCGTCACCCGCCGCATCGGACGGGGCGTGCGAAGCACTCGCTGAGGGATCGTGGCCGGGCGACGGGCAGGTGTACGAGCGCAGCAGGCGCACCTTCGCCGCGTCCTGCTCGGTCGACGCCAGGCGGCGCAGCACCTTGAGGTGGCCCGAGTCGAGCGCGATGACCAGATCGAGCCGGGAGAACCACGACGGCTGGAACTGCCGTGCGGTGTGCTCACCGTCGTGGCCGTGCTCCTGGAGCACGGCCACGGTGCGCGGATCGGCCGGATCGCCCTCGTGCCAGCCACCCGTGCCGGCGCTCTCGACCTCGACCAGGCCGTCCAGCCCGGCCGTCACCACGCGCGCGCGGAAGACGGACTCGGCCATCGGGGAGCGGCAGATGTTGCCGGTGCAGACGAAGCAGACGCGGTACGTCATCGGTGTTCAGTCCCCGTCGGGCAGGACGACGTTGAGCGCCCAGGAGACGATCGAGATGATCAGGCCGCCCAGGACGGCCGTCCAGAAGCCCTCGACGTGGAAACTCAGGTCGAGCTTGTCGGCCAGCCACGAGGTCAGCAGCAGCATCAGCGCGTTCACCACCAGGGTGAACAGACCGAGCGTCAGGATGAGCAGCGGAAGGCTCAGCAGCTTCACGATCGGCTTGACCACGAAGTTCACCAGGCCGAAGACCAGCGCGACGAGGATCAGCGTGCCGACTTTCTTGCCGGTGCTGTCACCCGTCAGGGTGATCTTGTCGAGCAGCCATACGGCGACCGCCAGGGCGCCCGCGTTGGCGATCGTCTTGACTACGAAATTCTTCATGTGTCTGATCGTGGCAGACGAGATCGGTTACGAGTACGGGCGCGAGGCGACAAGTGGCGATGAAGGCATTCCGGCTGGACGAACTGGAGACGGAACGCGCCTCCAACGAAGGGGCCTACCTGCAGTTTCTGCGGGAACGGAACATGTCGGTCGGGCTGTACGCGCTCAATGCGGGCGAGCATGATCCACAGAAACCCCACAACCAGGACGAGGTCTACTTCATCGTGAGCGGACGCGCTTCGATCACCGTCGGCCTGGAGACCACCGACGTGGCCCGCGGGAGCGTGGTGTACGTGCCCGCCGGAGTGGCCCACAAGTTCCACCACATCAGCGAGGACCTGCGGGTGCTCGTGGTGTTCTCTCCGCCCGAGAGCTGATGCGCCGGCTCGGGGTTCCTAGGGGATCGGTCAGGGGAGGACAAGGGCTGACGGGCCCCCGCCGGGCCCCTGTCGGCCCTAGCCTTGAGGCAGGACATCACAGGAGCCGGCAGGACCGACGGGCTCAGCGGAGCCGGTGCGGCTGACGGGTGGAGAGAGAGAAGGACAAGGGCGATGCGAGAGATCTTCACGGGTCTGCCGTGGTGGGTGAAGTGGATCGCGGTGCCGGTCATCGCCCTGGTCGTGTTCGGTGGCCTGATAGCCAGCGTCGTGGGCTTCGTGATCGGGCTGCTGTTCAAGGTACTGGTCTTCGTGGCGCTGGTCGGTGGACTCGTCTACGTCGTACGGAAGTTCACGACGAGCTCTACGTCGCGCAGCGACTGGTGACAGGAGTGGGTGACGGGAACCGGTAACAGGAATCGCCGGTTCCCTCGGGCGAGGGAAGTTTTCGTACGGAGCGTCTGCAAGCGGTGGCAGACGGTTAGAGTCCGGAACTCGACGCGGGGACGACGCCCCCGCGAGCGGCGTACACCTCCGTACACCCCCAGCCGTGTTCCCCGCACGGCCCGACCTCTGGCGCTTCGGGAGTGACCCTTGGCCACGGTTGACACCGCCCCCGCACAATCCCCCGCACCCGTCGTACCCCCCGCACCCCCCCGGACCCCCCTCCCGGCCTCGGCGCTCCGCGTCAGGCCCCCCGAACAGCCCACACCGTCCCGGACCAGGCCCGAGCGATCGCGCCCGATCTCGGACTCCCCGACGAACTCCCCTCCACCAGCGCGCCCGACGGCATGCGCGGCGCGCCGACCGACGAGTGGCCCGGCCTCCCCGTCGACTCCTCCCGCTCCCCAGCAGCCCGCGACCCTCATCGGATCCGTGCAGCGCGCGATGCGCCTGCTGGAATGCGTCGCCGAGCATGAGCACGGCGCACCCGCCAAGCAACTGGCCCGCGAGACCGGCCTGGCCCTGCCTACGACGTACCACCTGCTGCGCACCCTGGTGCACGAGGGCTATCTACGCCGCGACAAAGGGCTGTTCTTCCTCGGCGAGGCGGCTGAGCGGCTGAGCAGCAGCGGGGCGCAGGAGAAACGTCGCAGCACGATCGCCGAGGCACTCGCACACTGGCGGGATGTGATCGGCGTCCCCGTGTACTACGCGATCTACCGCGACGGCGAGATCGAGGTGGTGCGCGTCTCCGACACCCCCGGCAACCCGGCGGTCGAGGAGTGGGCCGACTTCCGTGAGACCGGGCATGCGCACGCCATCGGCCAGTGCCTGCTGTCCCAGCTGGACGAGGAGGCCCGCCGCGCCCACCTCGACCGCTACCCCGTGCAGTCCATCACCCGGTACACGGTCCGTGACAGTCATGCGTTGCTGCAACGCCTCGACCAGACGGACCGGATGCAACCGGTCATCGAGCGCCAGGAGTACGCGCTGGGCGCCGTCTGTGCGGCGATTCCGATCACGCTGGGCACCACGGCCGGGACGATGGCCATTTCCCTGCCCTGTCACCAGGCCGACCGACTGCTGCCCGCGGCACGGCAGTTGCAGAGCGAGGTCGGACGCCTTCTGGGGTCGCTCGCACTCTCTATCAGTATCTGAAAACTCACTCCTTGTGATCTGGTGTGTACGTTCAGCAAGATGCCACCAGTGTCCGAAGTTCGTTCCCGGCCAGTCGACGGCAAATGACGGGGTAGGCGATGCGCGAGTCCGTACAGGCAGAGGTCATGATGAGCTTTCTCGTGTCCGAGGAGCTCTCCTTCCGCATTCCGGTGGAGCTGCGCTACGAGACGTGCGATCCCTACGCCGTGCGGCTGACCTTCCATTTGCCGGGAGACGCTCCGGTGACCTGGGCATTCGGCCGGGAGCTGCTGATCGACGGGGTGGGCCGGCCGTGCGGGGAGGGCGATGTCCGCGTCTCGCCGGTCGCACCCGAGTCGCTGGGCGACGTTCTGATCCGGCTTCAGGTCGGCAGCGACCAGGCGCTGTTCCGATCGTCGACCGCGCCGCTGGTCGCCTTCCTCGACCGTACGGACAAGCTGGTGCCGCTGGGTCAGGAAGGCGCGCTCGCCGACTTCGACGCCCATCTCGACGAGGCTTTGGACCGCATCCTGGCCGAAGAGCAGAGCGCGGGCTGACGCGGGCGCGACGGCGTGGGTGGTGTAACGCTTCGCCTGGGGCCCTGCAGGGCCGTGGGGTGGCACGGGCGGGGCTGGGGAGGTGCGTGTGGAGGTTGTGGCAGGAACGCTTCTTCCTGGGCTCTCCAGGGCCTCGAGAAACCTCAGGAGGCGGTCTCCTCGGGAGGAGCCGGGGCGGCCTCTCAAGCTGGTGCCTCCTGCCTTCTCGCCTGCCGCGCGGCGACGTCTCCCGCATCCGCTTCAGTGCTTGCGTCGCCGTCCCTTCCCGCCGCGTGCCGCCGCAGCCGGGCCACCCCCGGCCGTCGCCGGTGTCGCCGACTCCGTCCTGTGCCGGTCGGCGGAGACCACCAGGGCCGCGAGTCCCGTGGTGACCGGGACCGATGCCACCAGACCGATCGACCCCACCAGCGTGCGCACGATCTCTTCGGCGACCAGCTCGCTGTTGGCGACCGTCCCCACGCTGCTCTGCGCAATCGAGAAGAGCAGCAACAGCGGCAGTGCGGCGCCCGCGTAGGCGAGGACGAGCGTGTTGACGACCGAGGCGATGTGGTCGCGGCCGATGCGGATGCCCGCCCGGTACAGCCCGCGCCAGCCCATCGTCGGGTTGGCCTCGTGCAACTCCCAGACCGCCGAGGTCTGCGTGACCGTCACGTCGTCGAGCACACCGAGTGAACCGATGATGATGCCGGCCAGCAGCAGACCGCTCATGTCGATCGCCGGATACAGGCCATGGATCAGACCCGTGTTGTCGTCGGTGTTGCCGGTGAGCGCGGCCCAGTCGATGAACAGCGAACCGAGCACCCCGATCAGCAGCAGCGAGACAAGGGTGCCGAGCACCGCAACGGATGTTCGGGCCGACAGACCGTGGCACAGGTACAGGGCGACCAGCATGATGGCGCTCGCCCCGACCACCGCGACGACCAGCGGGTTCGAACCCTGGAGGATTGCGGGAAGGATGAAGAAGTTCAGCACCAGAAAGCTGATGGCCAGCGAGATGAGCGCCATGAGGCCGCGCATCCGGCCGACAGCCACGACGGCCACCGCGAAGATGCCGGCGAGCAGTGCCATCGGGAGCCTGCGGTTCACGTCGGTGACGGAGTACTGCAGGTCCTCAGGGGCGGAAGGCTCGTAGGCGGCCACGACCTTCTGGCCCTCGTGCAGCTGCCGTGACTGGTCCGGCTGCACGATCTCGGTGAACGTACGGCCTTTGTCCTTGCCGGTGTCGATCCGGATCGTCGCCCTCTTGCACAGGCCGTTCGCCTGCTGCTGTGCCGAGGAGCCCTCGGCGGTGGAAGTGTCGCCGTTCGGTGTGTCCGCCGAGGCGTTGACCGAGTCGCAGGGCAACTCCTCGATCTTGGTGACCGTGGCCTGCTGGGTCTGCCGGTCGAAGCCGACGCCGGTGCGCTCGTGCGGTGGGGCGCCACCGGGCCAGAGCACCGCGAGGCCGACCACCACGGCAGCGGCGAACGGGATGAGGACCGCCGCGATCACCTTGCGCAGGTGCATGGAGACGGGAGCCGCGGGCCCATGACCGTGACTGTGGGAGTGCCCGGCACCGGATCCGGCTCCTGATCCTTGTCCCGGCCCACCGGATCCCCGCCCAGGTCCGCCACCGGAGTCCTGTGCCGGTCCACCGGAGCCCTGCGCCGGTCCGCTACCGGAGCCTTGGTCGGGCCAGCCTCCAGAGCCGTTCCCCGGCCCTCTGCCAGATCCCTGTCTCGGTCCGCCCCCCGGGTTGTGGCCGCCGCCAGCCCCGGATTGCCGGTCGCCGACCCCGGAACCCGGCCCGCGCTCTTGTCCACCCGCGGCCCCGGACCCGTATCCGTCATGGGCTCCGGATCTGTATCCATCACCGGCTCCGGACCTGTACTCACCACGGGCACCGGACCGGTACTCACCACCGGCCCCGGCCCCATATCCGGCACCGAAGTCACCGAAGTCCTGTCCGCCACCAAAACCGTGCCCGCCACCGGCGCCGCGGCCGTCACCACGGCCGTTGTCCGCTCCAGAGCCGGTTCCGGGGCCCATGCCGGGGCCGGTTCCGCGCGGGGGTTCGGGCGGCGGGAACGGGGGCTGCTGATTCGTGGTCACCGACCGATCATCCCAAGAACGGCCGGGGCCCTCTGTTCAGCGCGCCCGAATTGACGCTAGCGTGGGGGCACCTTTGTACACGCGGGAGCTCGGAGCACCGGGCTGAGAGGGCGCTGACCTCCGTCTTCGCGATGTTTCACGTGGAACATCACTGTGCATGAGTGATGTTTCCCATGAAACGTCGGCAAACGGAAATCGCTGCGTCGACCGCCGAACCTGTTACCGGGTAATGCCGGCGTAGGGAGACGGTCTCATGACCAACAAGGACGCACGCACGCCTGCCTCCACGCAGAACGCGACCAACGACGCGAGCAACGGGGAGGCCGGGAAGTCCATCGGCTGGCACAAGGCGTACGTCGAAGGCTCACGCCCCGATCTGCGCGTGCCGGTCCGTCAGGTGCACCTCACCAACGGGCAGTCGGTGACCTTGTACGACACCTCAGGCCCGTACACCGATCCACTCGTCGACACCGATGTCCGCCGGGGGTTGCCGCCACTGCGGGAGAACTGGATCATCGCTCGCGGCGACACCGAGGAGTACGCGGGCCGTCCCGTCCGTCCCGAGGACGACGGGATCAAGCACACCTCGCCGCGCGGCGGCCTGCGCAACCTCGACGCGGTCTTCCCCGGCCGGCCGCGCCAGCCGCGCCGCAGCCGTGGCGAGAAGGCGGTCACGCAGCTGGCGTATGCCCGCCAGGGCGAGATCACGCCTGAGATGGAGTTCGTGGCCCTGCGGGAGAACGTTTCGCCCGAGGTGGTCCGCGAGGAGATCGCGGCGGGCCGGGCGGTCCTCCCCGCGAATGTGAACCACCCGGAGATCGAGCCGATGATCATCGGCAAGCGGTTCCTGGTCAAGGTCAACGCCAACATCGGCAATTCCGCGGTGACCTCCTCCATCGAGGAGGAGGTCGAGAAGATGACCTGGGCCACCCGCTGGGGGGCCGACACGGTCATGGACCTGTCCACCGGCCGCAACATCCACACCACCCGCGAGTGGGTGCTGCGCAACTCCCCTGTCCCCATCGGCACGGTGCCGCTCTACCAGGCCCTCGAAAAGGTCGACGGCAGGGCCGAGGAGCTGACCTGGGAGATCTACAAGGACACGGTCATCGAGCAGGCCGAGCAGGGCGTGGACTACATGACGGTGCACGCCGGAGTGCGCCTTCCGTACGTGCCGCTGACGGCGAACCGCAAGACCGGCATCGTCTCGCGCGGCGGCTCGATCATGGCCGCGTGGTGCCTGGCGCACCACAAGGAGTCGTTCCTGTACGAGAACTTCGAGGAACTCTGCGAGATCCTCGCCGCCTACGACGTCACCTATTCGCTGGGCGACGGCCTGCGGCCGGGCTCGATCGCGGACGCCAACGACGAGGCGCAGTTCGCGGAACTCCGAACTCTCGGGGAACTCAACCGAATCGCGAAGCGTTTCCATGTTCAGACCATGATCGAGGGCCCGGGCCATGTCCCGATGCACAAGATCAAGGAGAACATCGACCTTCAGCAGGAGATCTGTGATGAAGCTCCGTTCTATACGCTCGGCCCGCTGACGACGGACGTCGCGCCGGCGTACGACCACATCACCTCCGGCATCGGTGCCGCGATGATCGCCTGGTGGGGCACGGCCATGCTCTGCTATGTCACGCCCAAGGAGCACTTGGGCCTACCCAACCGTGACGACGTCAAGACCGGCGTCATCACCTACAAGATCGCCGCCCACGCAGCCGACCTCGCCAAGGGGCACCCCGGTGCACAGGAATGGGACGACGCGCTGTCCGACGCCCGCTTCGAGTTCCGGTGGGAGGACCAGTTCAACCTCGCCCTCGACCCGGACACGGCACGGGAGTTCCACGACGAGACCCTGCCGGCCGAACCCGCCAAGACGGCTCACTTCTGCTCGATGTGCGGGCCGAAGTTCTGTTCGATGAAGATCTCCCAGGACATCCGCCGCGAACACGGCGGAACGCGGGCGGAGGTCGAGGAGGGGATGGCACAGAAGTCGAAGGAGTTCGCGGCCGCGGGTAACCGCGTGTATCTGCCGATCGCGGACTGAAGACCGTCAGGCCGAGACCAGGTTGCGGTGCCCCGGTCCGCCGGGGCGCCGTGTCACCCCGGTCAGGCCGGTCCTCGGGAAAGCCGCGCCTCGGCTCTCTCGGCTCGGCAGACTGACTTCATGGCAGCGACTTCACTGAGCAAGGGTGCCAACCTTCCCATCGATGCCCGGGCGGTACGCGTCGAGCTCTCCTGGTCCGAAGGGCCGGGCGTGCCCGACGTCGACGCCTCCGCATTGCTGCTCACCGCGGCCGGACGCGTTCGGGACGACGGTGACTTCGTCTTCTACAACCAGCCGAACCACGCGTCCGATGCTGTGACCCACCTGGGGAAACAGCGTGCCGCCGGGGCCACCTCCGACACGATCGCGGTGGACCTCGGTTCACTGGAACCGGCCGTCGAACGGATCGTGCTGTGTGCGTCGGCCGACGACGGGACGTTCGGGCAGGTGCCCGGACTGATGCTGAGGCTGCTCGACGACGGGACGCGGACCGAGCTCGCCCGGTTCGAGATGGAGGCCGGGGCGGAGACCGCGTTCATCGGAGGTGAGCTGTACCTACGGCAGGGGCGGTGGAAGTTCCGTGCGGTCGGGCAGGGGTACGCCTCCGGGCTGGCGGGCCTGGCCACCGATTTCGGCATCACGGTCGACGACGCTCCGCCGGCCGTGCCGGTCCAGCCGACGGCACCTGTTCAAACCCCGCCGACACCATCCGCCCCGCCGGCCCCACCGACGGTGCCACCCACCGCACCTCCGACGACACCACCCTCACCCACCACACCCCGCCTGACCAAGGGCGAGGAACACTTGCCCGTGGACATGCGCAAGCGGCTGTCCCTGCGCAAGCAGCAGGTGGCGGTGAGCCTGACCAAGCACGGGGTCGCCGGAACCACCGCGCGCGTCATCCTGGTTCTCGACGCCTCGGGCTCCATGTCGTCCCTGTACTCCCGCGGCATCGTGAGGGACGTGGTGGAGCGCATGGCCGCTGTCGCCGCACAACTCGACGACGACGGCGAGATGCAGGCCTGGACGTTCGCCTCGAACGCAGCCCGGCTGCCTGATCTCCGGATCGGAGAGCTGCCGGAGTGGCTGCGGCTGCATGTCCGGGTCGGTGAACTGAGCCTTTTTGGCCGCAAGAAGGCGAAGAAGGGCCTCGAGGCAGGTCAGGTCGACATGCGGATGATCGGTATCCAGAACGAGGAACAGAAGGTGATCGCCCAGGTCCGGACATACGTCCGGGAGAACCCGGCCGCGGCTCCCACACTCGTGCTCTTCTTCTCCGACGGAGGTGTCTACCGCAACGCCCAGATCGAGCGAGAGCTGCGGGAGGCAGTGGAGGAACCGATCTTCTGGCAGTTCGTGGGTCTGGGGCGGTCCAACTACGGCGTGCTGGAGCGGTTCGACACCCTGCCCGGCCGTCGTGTCGACAACGTGGGCTTCTTCGCGGTCGACGACATCAGCACGGTCCCCGATCAGGAGCTGTACGACCGGCTTCTGTCGGAGTTTCCGAGCTGGATGGCCGCGGCCCGCCAGGCGGGCATCCTCTGACCGGATGTCGCCGCCCGACGCGCAGAGCACCACGGCAGGCGGGTGGCCCGTGCGGTCGGCATGGCCACGCACAGCCGCAGGTACAGCGGAGTGTGTTCGGCTTGCGCTCCCCTGGGTGGGGGCGCAAGCCGAGGGTTACTCCGGCTGGTGCTCGGGCCCCCCGAACTCCGGGCTCGTGTAGTCCGGGCTCGTGAAGCTCGGGCGCGAGCCCGGTTCCGGGCCGTCGCCGGGGCTGGTGAAGCCCGGGCGGCCGTAGCCGAGGTGCGGGATACGACTGGTCGGCGCCGACGGGGCTGTACGATGCAGTGCGGCCGGGCCGGGGTCGGCGAGGGCCTCCCGCAGAAACGGCAGGATGCCGTTCTCCAGCAGGGCCTCCTGCCAGGCTTCCCTGGCCTTGGCCACCTCGCCGCTGAGCTCGCCGTACGGACCGGCCTCCAGCGAGGGCCGGTTGCGCAGTGCGGTGAGCAGCAGCCCGACGGCGGCGACCAGGATCGCGACCGCGGTGACGGCGCCGAACACCCACCCGGTGGTGAGCATGGTCTCGGCGAAGGCCGGCTCGGGGGTCAGCATCTTCAGGATGTAGCCGACGAGCAGGAAGATCGCCGCGGCCGTTCCGGCCAGGACGGGGGCGAGGACCGCGACGACGGCGACGGCGCCCGCGCCGGCGGTTTCGGCGACCTCTCCCATAGTGGTGGCGAGCCCCACCGCGCCCGTGCCGGGCTCCGTGGAGCCGGACTCGCGGGCGGACGACGGGGTGGACGGCGCCGGGCGGCGCAGTTCCTCGCGGACCTTCACGTAGTGCTGGTACTCGGTCGCCGCGGCCGCCGTGATGAATGCGGTGGCGTTGAGCGCCATGGTGCGCAGCTGTTCAGGGTTGAGCCGCTGTCCGACAGCGGCCAGTTCCGGGCGTTGTGGTGCGGAGCGCAGCGCCTCATCGAGGATCCGCTCGTATTCCTGGCGGTCCTCGCTCAACAGGTGCTGCGGAACGCTGTTCATGTGCATCCCCCGATGCTCCGTAGGGCTGGTGGCTCGCACGCTGACGAGCCGTTGGGCAGAAACGGAGGGGAGCCTGCTACGGATAAGCCGATGGTAGAGCGGTGACGGTGCGCCGTGACAGGGGGTTTCCAGAAATTGGGCCCTGGCCTGCACCGTCGTGCGCCGGTCCGCCGTCGCGGTACGCCTGCCCGGTAAACCCTCAGATATCCAGGGGAAGTTGCTGGACCAGTAGCTTTCCGGCCATGGTCACTCCGCCGTCCATGGCGATGGCGAGGCCGTCGGCGTAGACGTGCGGTCCCTCGACCACGGGACCGGCGCTGTCCTCGCCCTCCTCGGAGCCGACCTCGCCCAGCAGATACGGAATGGGGCTGTGGCCGTGAACGATGCGGGTACCGCCGTACGTATCGAGGAGGGAGCGTACGGCGTCGGCGCCGCCCTCGTCGCGGAAGGAGAAGCGCTTGGTGAACTTGCGGAACAGGTCCCAGACTTCGTCCGCGTCGTTACGGGTGAGGGTCTCGCGGACGTTGTCGTTGACTTCCTCGATGGAGTTGCCGTACTCGAGGTAGGCGGTGGTGTCCGAGTGGACGAGCAGATGGCCGTCGACCTCCTCGACGGCGTCGAGGCGGGCCATCCACTGCAGATGGTGGTCCTGGAGGCGGTCCATGTCGGCCTTCTGGCCGCCGTTGAGCAGCCAGGCCGCCTGGAAGGTGGCGGTGCCCGCGCCGGAGTTGACGGGGGTGTCGCCGAATCGCTTGGCGCCGAGCAGCAGCAGTTCGTGGTTGCCCATCAGGGCCTTGCAGTAGCCGCCGGCCGCGGCGGCCTCGGCGGACAGCCGCATCACGAGGTCGATGACGCCGATGCCGTCCGGACCGCGGTCGGTGAAGTCGCCGAGGAACCACAGCCGGGCGGTGCCGGCGCACCACTGGCCGGCGGCGTCGATGAGGCCCTTCTCCTGCAGGGCGGCCACCAGCTCCTCGAGGTAGCCGTGGACGTCGCCCACGACGTAGAGGGGGCCGGGGCCGGTGCCGGGCTGCGGGGCCGGCGTGGGGGCGGGCGTGGGGTCGACGGTCACCTGAAGCGTGTCACCCCGACGGATGACGGGCAGGTCGCGCTCCGTGGGGGTGTACCCCTCCGGGGGGCCGACCGGTTCCGCGACGGGGCTGATGGCCTCGCCGGGATGCGTGCTGTGGACGTACGGACCGGTCTCGTGCACGTACGCGGGCACCCGGAAGTCGCGCAGCGTCGCCGTCCGCTCCACCTCGGGTCCCTGACCGGCCCCCTGAGTCATCGACCCCTCCACCATCGCGCCGCATCTGCACCGCTTCGGACTGCCTGGTCGCAGCGGCCCGCGGTGTCGTGGGCCCATCATAGGAATGCGGATCGCGCTGTGTGATGACCCAGGGGTAGTGAATCGGAGCAAGACTCCAGTTCACCGCGGCTTTCGCCCCGATTGGGCAGGGCTTTGCCCGCCTGGTGACCGCCCCGCGCCGACCCCCTCCCGGGTGACCGCCCCGCTCTACCCGTGGTCGGGCGACCGCGGCGGGCTGACCGTCGTGCGCGGGGAACGCCGCTGCGACGAGGTCCGCACGATCAGCTCGGTCGGTATCACCTGCTCGACCGGACGGTCCGATTCCATGCCTTCGATGGCGTCGATGAGCAGCTGGACCACGGCCGTGCCGATGCGGCGCGGCTTCAGGGAGAGCGTGGTGATGGCCGGCTCGGTGTTGGCGTACACGGTGGACTCGCTGCAGCAGACCAGCAGCAGATCGTCCGGTACGCGCAGTCCGTAGCGGCGGGCGGCGGCGAGCAGGTCGGTGCCGTTCGGGTCGAACAGGCCGTAGACGGCGTCCGGTCGGTCGGGGCGGGCCAGCAGCCGGTCGGCGGCGACGGCGCCCGCGCACGGGTCGTGCGCCGGGTAGGCCTCGTAGACGGGGTCCTGGCCGACGCGTTCGCACCAGTGCAGATACGCGGTGGTGGACAGGTGCGTGTACGTGTCGGTCGTGGTGCCGGTCAGCAGGCCGATGCGCCGGGCGCCCGCTTCGGCCAGGTGGTCGAGGATGCCGAGGACGGCGGCCTCGTGGTCGTTGTCGACCCAGGCCGTGACCGGGAGCGTGCCGGCCGGCCGGCCGTCGGAGACGACCGGGAGACCCTGCCGGACGAGTTCGCTGACGACCGGGTCCTGGTCGGACGGGTCGATGACCACGGTCCCGTCGAGGGCGACGTTCGACCACACGTCGTGACGCGAGGTCGCGGGCAGGATGACGAGGGCGTAACCACGGGCGAGCGCGGCGGAGGTGGCGGCGCGGGCCATCTCGGCGAAGTACGCGAACTCCGTGAAGGTGAAAGGTTCATCCCCGTATGTCGTCACGGTCAGACCGATCAGTCCGGACTTGCCGGTACGGAGGGTGCGGGCGGCGGCCGAGGGGCGGTACCCCAGTCGGTCGGCGACCTCGCGGACATGGCGTCGGGTGGCGTCGGGGAGCCGGCCCTTGCCGTTGAGGGCGTCGGAGACGGTCGTGATGGAGACCCCGGCGGCGGCGGCCACGTCTCTGATGCCCGCCCGGCCCGGCCGACTGCCTCGACGTGAGGTTTCCGCGCGGCTCACCTGGTGCTTCCCTGCTGCTGTCATGGCGAGCCGATAGTAGGGCTCACATGGTGGGGTAGTGCGGACGCATATGCACCCGTTGACAGGCACGTTTCTGCAAGGCCATTGAGCGTCAAATTCCTTGGAATGCAAGGGTGTTGACCCATTCAGTTGCAGTACTTGACGTGTCGGAGCGCACAGGCCTGCCAAGTGGTCGATGTTTCGAAGAGGTCTCAACTCACCTGCACGGGTGATGCGCGCTACGGCGTGAGCCACCGGCGCGTAGATATATGTGCAGCACGCCCCCCGATTCACCCCCTTCATACGATGATGCCCCTGATGCCAGTGAGGCAGATGGGGTTCGTCCGGCACACACGGAGGCCGCACGAGGAGGTGTGCGCAGTTACTGCCGGGCCATACGCAGCCGCGCCGAATCCTCATAAGGTGAGAAGCATTGGAAGCCGGCGGCAGTCAGGGCTGCCGGTGGTCGCGAGGAGGACTGCGGTGAGCGAGACGAGCCCGAAGCTGCGCGCCGAGCTGGAGGGGATCCCCACCTACAAGCCGGGCAAGCCGGCCGCGGCCGGCGGCCCCGTGGCCTACAAGCTGTCCTCCAACGAGAACCCCTATCCGCCGCTGCCCGGCGTGATGGAGGCCGTGACGGCGGCGGCCTCGTCCTTCAACCGCTACCCGGACCTGGCCTGCACGGACCTGATGAACGAGCTGTCCGACCGGTTCGGCGTCCCTGTCTCGCATCTGGCCACCGGCACCGGCTCGGTCGGTGTCGCCCAGCAGTTGATCCAGGCCACCAGCGGCCCCGGTGACGAGGTGATCTATGCGTGGCGCTCCTTCGAGGCGTACCCGATCATCACGCAGATCAGCGGTGCGACGTCCGTGCAGGTACCGCTGACGCCGGGCGCGGTGCACGACCTGGACGCGATGGCGGACGCGATCACGGACCGGACCCGTCTGGTCATCGTCTGCAACCCCAACAACCCCACGGGCACCGTCGTCCGACGGGCCGAGCTCGAGCGCTTCCTCGACCGGGTGCCGAGCGACGTGGTCGTCGTGCTCGACGAGGCGTACCGCGAGTTCATCCGCGACCCCGAGGTGCCGGACGGTGTCGAGCTGTACCGGAACCGGCCCAACGTCTGTGTCCTGCGGACGTTCTCGAAGGCGTACGGGCTGGCCGGCCTGCGCGTCGGCTTCGCCATCGCCCACGAGCCGGTCGCGGCTGCGCTGCGCAAGACGGCCGTGCCGTTCGGGGTGAGCCGGATTGCCCAGGAGGCGGCGATCGCCTCGCTGCGCGCCGAGGACGAGCTGTTCGGACGGGTCGGTTCGCTGGTCGGCGAGCGCAACCGCGTGGTCGACGGGCTGCGCGGCCAGGGCTGGACGCTGCCCGAGTCCCAGGCCAACTTCGTGTGGCTGCCGCTGGGGGAGCGCGCGGTCGCCTTCACGGAGGCGTGTGAGGCGGCAGGTGTGATCGTACGGCCGTTTCCCGGCGAGGGTGTGCGGGTGACGGTCGGGGAGACCGAGGCGAACGACATCCTCCTGAAGGTGACGGAAGGGTTCCGCAAGGAGTTCTAGGCGGTCGCCGACGGCGTGGAACGGGCTCGTGAGGCGGCTCTCGCCGCTTCGCGAGCCCGGTGTAGGTCCGTGGGGGACCCCCCTTCGAGGCATCGAAAGACAGTGCGCCATAATTGCTTGTGAATGTGAACGCGTTCACAAGCGCCCCCACGGCGACGTAAGGAGAGACGACGTGGACTTGGCTTTGGCGCCGGAGACGCTGGCGCGCTGGCAGTTCGGCATCACCACCGTCTACCACTTCCTGTTCGTCCCCCTGACGATCTCGCTCGCTGCCCTCACGGCCGGCCTGCAGACCGCGTGGGTGCGTACGGAGAAGGAGAAGTACCTCAAGGCGACCAAGTTCTGGGGCAAGCTCTTCCTGATCAACATCGCGATGGGTGTCGTCACCGGCATCGTGCAGGAGTTCCAGTTCGGCATGAACTGGTCCGACTACTCGCGCTTCGTCGGCGATGTCTTCGGTGCTCCCCTCGCCTTCGAGGCCCTGATCGCCTTCTTCTTCGAGTCCACCTTCATCGGGCTGTGGATCTTCGGCTGGGACAAGCTGCCGAAGAAGATCCACCTGGCCTGCATCTGGATGGTCTCGATCGGCACGCTTCTGTCGGCGTACTTCATCCTCGCGGCGAACTCCTGGATGCAGCACCCGGTCGGCTACCGGATCAACGAGGAGAAGGGCCGCGCCGAGCTCACCGACTTCTGGCTGGTCCTCACCCAGAACACGACGCTCAACCAGGTCTTCCACAGCTTCTCGGCCGCCTTCCTGACGGGTGGCGCCTTCATGGTGGGCATCGCCGCCTTCCACCTGATGCGCAAGAAGCACATCCCGGTGATGCGGACGTCGCTCCGGCTCGGCCTGGTCACCCTGGCGGTCGGCGGTCTGTTCACCGCGGTCAGCGGGGACACCCTCGGCAAGGTCATGTACGAGCAGCAGCCGATGAAGATGGCCGCCGCCGAGGCCCTGTGGGAGGGCGAGAGCCCGGCGCCGTTCTCCGTCTTCGCGTACGGGGACGTCGACAAGGGGCACAACAAGGTCGCCCTGGAGATACCCGGGCTGCTGTCCTTCCTCGCCCACAGCGACTTCGAGTCGTATGTGCCCGGCATCCACGACACCAACAAGGCCCTGCAGGAGAAGTTCGGGCCGGGTGACTACAAGCCCATCGTCCCCGTCGCCTACTGGGGCTTCCGGTGGATGATCGGCTTCGGCATGGCGTCCCTCTCCCTGGGCCTGCTGGGGCTGTGGCTCACGCGGAAGAAGTTCCTGCTGCCGGCCGCCCTGCGGACCGGGGAGGACGAGATGCCGCATCTGGTGCTGCTGAGGAAGCCACTCGGGTCGAGGCTCAGCCGGCTGTACTGGCTGCTTGCGCTCTGGACGATGGCGTTTCCGCTGATCGCCAACGCCTGGGGCTGGATCTTCACCGAGATGGGCCGTCAGCCGTGGGTCGTCTACGGCCTGTTCCAGACCCGCGACGCGGTCTCCCCCGGTGTCTCCACGGGCGAAGTGCTCACCTCGATGATCGTCTTCACGACGCTCTACGCGATCCTCGCCGTGATCGAGGTCAGGCTGCTCGCGAAGTACGTCAAGGCCGGCCCGCCCGAGCTGACCGAGGCCGACCTCAACCCGCCCACGAAGATCGGCGGCGACTCCCGTGACGCCGACAAGCCGATGGCCTTCTCGTACTAGGCCGAGGGAGCTGCACAGTCATGGAACTGCACGACGTCTGGTTCGTCCTGATCGCCGTCCTGTGGATCGGCTACTTCTTCCTCGAGGGCTTCGACTTCGGGGTCGGCGTCCTCACCAAGCTGCTCGCCCGCAACCGGTCCGAGAAGCGGGTGCTGATCAACACGATCGGGCCGGTCTGGGACGGCAACGAGGTGTGGTTGATCTCGGCCGGCGGCGCGACCTTCGCCGCCTTTCCGGAGTGGTACGCCACGCTCTTCTCGGGCTTCTACCTGCCATTGCTGCTCATCCTGGTCTGCTTGATCGTCCGGGGTGTCGCCTTCGAGTACCGGCACAAGCGACCCGAGGAGAACTGGCAGCGCAACTGGGAGAACGCGATCTTCTGGTGCTCGCTCATCCCGGCGTTCCTGTGGGGCGTGGCCTTCGGCAACATCGTTCGCGGCGTGAAGATCGACCAGAACTTCGAGTACGTCGGAAACCTCTGGGACCTGCTCAACCCGTACGCGCTTCTCGGTGGCCTCGTGACGCTGACGCTGTTCACCTTCCACGGTGCGGTGTTCACGGCACTCAAGACCGTCGGGGAGATTCGGGAGCGGGCACGGAAGCTGGCGCTCCAGGTCGGTCTGCTCACGGCCGGGCTGGCCCTGGTCTTCCTGCTCTGGACCCAGGCCGACAGCGGGGACGGCAAGAGCCTTGTCGCGATGATCGTGGCGGTCGCCGCCCTGGTCGTGGCGCTGGTGGCGAACCAGGCCGGGCGTGAGGGCTGGGCGTTCGCGCTGTCCGGCGTCACCGTCGTGGCCGCCGTCGCGATGCTCTTCCTGTCGCTCTTCCCCGACGTCATGCCCTCTTCGCTCAATGAGGAGTGGAGTCTCACGGTCACCAACGCCTCGTCGACCCCGTACACCCTGAAGATCATGACCTGGTGTGCCGGGATCGCTGCGCCGCTCGTCGTGCTGTACCAGTCGTGGACCTACTGGGTGTTCCGCAAGCGGATCGGAACACAGCACATCGCCGCGGATGCTGCCGCTGGATCCGCACACTGAGTCCGAGAGAGGCATGTTTCACGTGAAACATGCCTCTTCAGGCCCCTTCAAGCTTCTTGAGAAGAGGGTGTGTTTCACGTGAAACCGATCGACCCGCGACTGCTCCGATACGCCCGCGCCACCCGGTTCTTCCTGATGGCGGTCGTCGGCCTGGGTGCCGTCGGTGCCGGGTTGGTCATCGCGCAGGCGATGCTGATCGCCGAGACGGTGGTCGGTGCGTTCCAGCACGGGATGTCCGTCGCCGAACTGCGCACTCCCCTGCTGCTGTTGGTGGCCGTCGCCGGTGGCCGCGCGCTGGTCTCCTGGCTCACGGAGCTCGCCGCACACCGGGCGAGCGCGGCGGTGAAGTCGGAGCTTCGGAGGCGGCTGCTGGAGCGCTCCGCCCAACTGGGGCCGGGATGGCTGAGCGGGCAGCGCACCGGATCGCTGGTCGCCCTCGCCACGCGCGGAGTCGACGCCCTCGACGACTACTTTTCGCGCTATCTGCCGCAGTTGGGGCTCGCGGTGGTCGTTCCCGTGGCGGTGCTCGCCCGGATCGTCACCGAGGACTGGGTCTCCGCCGCCATCATCGTCGGCACGCTGCCGCTCATCCCCGTTTTCATGATGCTGATCGGCTGGGCCACCGAGTCCCGGATGGACCGTCAGTGGCGGCTGCTGTCCCGGTTGTCGGGGCACTTCCTGGATGTGGTCGCCGGGCTTCCGACCCTGAAGGTGTTCGGAAGGGCCAAGGCGCAGGCCGAGTCGATCCGGCGTATCACCGGCGAGTACCGGCAGGCGACGATGCGAACGCTGCGGATCGCGTTCCTGTCGTCGTTCGCGCTGGAGCTGCTCGCCACGATCTCGGTCGCGCTGGTCGCCGTGACCATCGGCATGCGGCTCGTGCACGGCGACATGGACCTGTACATCGGCCTGGTCATCCTGATCCTCGCGCCGGAGGCGTATCTGCCGTTGCGGCAGGTGGGCGCGCAGTACCACGCGGCGGCCGAGGGGCTGGCCGCGGCCGAGGAGATCTTCTCGGTTCTGGAGACTCCGGTACCGGCGTCGGGAACCAGGGCCGTGCCGACGGGCGCGGTGGCCTTCGAAGGCGTGACGGTCCGGTATCCGGGCCGCACCGCCGAGGCCGTGTCCGATGCGACCTTCACCGTCGAGCCCGGGGAGACCGTCGCGCTCGTCGGGCCGAGCGGCGTGGGCAAGTCGACACTGCTGAACGTACTGCTGGGGTTTGTGCGGCCGACCGAGGGCCGGGTGCGGATCGGGGGAGTCGATCTCACCGAGGCCGACCTGGAGCAGTGGCGGTCGCGCATCGCGTGGGTGCCGCAGCGGCCGCACCTGTACGCCGGGACGATCGCCGAGAACGTACGACTCGCCCGTCCCGACGCGGACGACGCAGCCGTACGGCAGGCGCTTCAGGACGCGGGAGCGCTCACGTTCGTGGACGCCCTCCCCCAGGGTGTCGAGACCGTGCTGGGCGAGGACGGGGCCGGGCTGTCCGCCGGGCAGCGGCAGCGGCTCGCGCTGGCGCGGGCCTTCCTCGCCGACCGGCCTGTGCTGCTGCTCGACGAACCGACCGCCGCGCTCGACGGAGCGACCGAGGCCGAGGTGGTCGAGGCGGTGCGGCGACTGGCGGCAGGCCGGACCGTTCTGCTGGTGGTGCACCGGCCGGCGCTGCTGGAGGTGGCGGACCGGGTGGTGCGGCTCGAGGAGCCCGCCCTCGCCTCACGCGTGGAAACCGGGCCCCGGGCGTCCACGGCGCGTCCGATCGAGTCCGCCCCGGCACCCGAGGCCGCGCAGGAGGAACCCGCGTCCGAACCCGCGGCGCACAGCGGCGGCGTCCTCGCCCGCGTCCGGGCCATGTCCGGGGCCCGGCGCGGCCGGCTCGGACTCGCCCTTCTGCTCGGCAGCCTCGCGCTGGGCAGCGCCGTCGGACTGATGGCCACGTCCGGATGGCTCATCTCCCGGGCCTCGCAGCACCCGCCCGTGCTGTATCTGATGGTCGCCGTGACGGCCACGCGGGCCTTCGGAATCGGTCGGGCGGTGTTCCGGTACGCGGAGCGGCTCGTATCGCACGACGCCGTGCTGCGGATGCTGGCCGACACCCGGGTCGCCGTGTACCGCCGACTGGAGCGGCTCGCGCCCGCCGGGCTGCGCCGGGCCCGACGGGGCGACCTGCTGTCGCGGCTCGTGTCCGATGTGGACGCCCTGCAGGACTACTGGCTGCGGTGGCTGCTCCCGGCCGGCGCAGCGGTCGCCGTCTCCGCGGCCTCCGTCGGCTTCACCGCCTGGCTGCTGCCCGAGGCCGGGGCGGTGCTCGCCGTCGGGCTGCTCGCGGCCGGGGCCGGTGTCCCGCTGGTCACCGGTGCCGTGGCGCGGCGGGCGGAGCGCAGGCTGGCCCCCGCCCGAGGGGTGCTCGCGACCCGCGTGGCCGACCTGCTCACCGGCACCGCGGAGCTCACCGTCGCCGGGGCGCTGCCCGCCCGTACCGCCGAGACCCGGCGGGCCGACGCGACACTCACCCGGATCGCCTCGCGCGCCGCCACCGCCACCGCTCTGGGCGACGGACTCACCGCGCTGATCTCCGGCCTGACCGTCGCCGGAGCCGCCCTGGTGGGCGTTCAGGCGGTCGCCGACGCACGGCTGAGCGGCGTGGCACTGGCCGTGGTCGTCCTCACCCCGCTGGCCGCCTTCGAGGCCGTGCTCGGGATGCCGCTCGCCGTGCAGTTCCGGCAGCGGGTGTGCAGGAGCGCCGAGCGTGTCCACGAGGTGCTGGACGCCCCCGAGCCGGTACGCGAACCGGAGCAGCCCCGGCAGGCGCCCGTGTCGCCGTTCCCGCTCGTCCTCAAGGGCCTGGCCGCCCGGCACGCGGGACAGGACCAGGACGCACTCGCCGGGTTCGACCTGACGCTCGACAAGGGGCGCCGCATCGCGGTGGTCGGCCCGTCCGGGGCCGGCAAGACGACGCTGGCGCAGGTACTGCTGCGGTTCCTGGACGCGCACGCAGGCTCGTACACGCTGGCCGGCGTGGACGCGTACGCCCTGGACAGCGACGACGTACGGCGGCTGGTCGGACTGTGCGCGCAGGACGCGCACCTCTTCGACAGCTCGGTGCGGGAGAACCTGCTCCTCGCGAAGCGGGACGCGACCGAGGGCGAGCTGCGTGACGCGCTCACGCGGGCCCGGCTGCTCGACTGGGCCGACGCACTGCCCGACGGCCTCGACACGCTGGTCGGTGAGTACGGAGCGCGGCTGTCCGGCGGGCAGCGGCAGCGGCTCGCGCTGGCCCGGGCGCTGCTGGCGGACTTCCCCGTCCTCGTCCTCGACGAGCCCGCCGAGCACCTCGACCTGCCGACGGCGGACGCGCTCACCGCCGATCTGCTGGCCGCCACCGAGGGCCGTACGACGCTGCTCATCACACACCGGCTGGCCGGGCTGGAGACCGTGGACGAAGTGATCGTGCTCGACGAGGGGCGGGTGGTGCAGCGCGGTTCCTACGCGGAGCTGGTCGCCGTGGACGGGCCGCTGCGGGCGATGGCGAAGCGGGAGGCGCAGTCCGAGCTGACCGAAGCAGCGTCGATCCTGTAGCCATTCGCCATATTTGCGCTGCTCCATCCGTAGGCGTTTGCGCGCCATGCGTACGACTGGAACGGGATCGGGCTGCCCGCGCGGGCCACGATCGCTGTCATGCGTTCATCTCGCCGCTGTCCGCTGCTTGTTTCGGTGCTGCTCTGCGCGTTCGCGTTGCTCGCGGCCCGGCCCGCCGAGGAGTCCCGGCACAGCCCGGAGGACGGCCGCGGGGACGTCGGCGTCGGCACCGAGGTGGCGCAGCTGTACGAGGACACGGCCGTGGCCACGCAGCAGTACGAGGAGGGGCGGCGCGAGGCGAGGGTGCAGCGGGCACGGGCCCGGCGGCTCGAAGGGCTCCTCGACCGTGAGCGGCGGGAGATCGCAGTGCTGCGCGAGGACCTGGGCCGGCTTGCGCGCGCCCAGTACCGCACCGGCGGGGACCTTCCCCTCACCGCGCGCATGATCCTCGCGGACGACCCGGAAAAACTGATGGAGCGTGAGCATGCCGTGAGGAAGGCGGATCTCGTCGTCGACAACGCGATCGACAAGAGCCGCCGCGCGGAGACCCGGCTCGCGGCGGACGAGGCGAGGGCTGCGGCGGCGTGGCAGGACCTGGAGAAACGGAACGCTGAGCTGGCCAAGCTGAAGAAGAGCATCGAGCAGAAGCTCGAAGAGGCGCGGTGGCGGCTGCAGGGGCAGGCGAACGCCTCCGCCAGGGCGGGCGCCTGTCGTGGTGCGGTGCGGCTCGACCAGCCGAAGGATTCCTTCACACGCGACTGGGTCGCGCCGCTGAAGACGTACGTGCTGTCCGCCGGGTTCGGCACGGGTGGTGCGCGATGGGCGAACCGGCACACGGGGCAGGATTTCGCGGTGCCGATCGGTACGCCGGTGCGGGCGGTCGGCGCGGGCAGGGTGATGAGGGTGTCGTGCGGGGGCGCCTTCGGGATCGAGATCGTGATCGAGCATCCAGGCGGCTACTACACGCAGTACGCGCATCTCGCCTCGGTCGCCGTCGACCAAGGGGATCGTGTGCTGCCGGGGCAGTGGATCGGGCAGTCGGGCACCACCGGCAACTCGACCGGCCCGCACCTGCACTTCGAGGTGCGGGTCGCCCCCGAACTGGGTGCAGGGGTGGATCCGGTGCGGTGGCTGGCTGCACGGGGTGTGGAACTGTGACCCGGTGGAGGCACCGCCGGGGATGCCGGCGGTGCGGGACGGCTACTGCACCCGCTCCGCCAGCAGCTCCTCGATCACGACCGCGACCCCGTCCTCGTTGTTCGCGACCGTCCGCCCCGAGGCCGCGGCAATCACGTCCGGGTGCGCGTTGCCCATGGCGTACGACTGGCCCGCCCAGGTGAGCATCTCGACGTCGTTGGGCATGTCACCGAAGGCGACGACCTCCTCGTGCGAGATGCCGCGCTCGGCACAGCACAAGGCGAGTGTGCTGGCCTTGGAGACACCCGGCCCACTGATCTCCAGCAGGGCGCTGGGACTGGAGCGGGTGACGTTGGCGCGATCGCCGATGGCGAGCCGGGCGAGGGTGAGGAAGGCGTCCGGGTCGATCTCGGGGTGATAGGCGAGGATCTTGAGCACCGGCTCGTCGGCGCCGGGCGCGTCGGGCGCCAGGAGCTGCTCGGCCGGAGCGAGCATGTCCGGCGTCTCCATGTGCAGCTTCGGATAGGCGGGTTCCTGGTAGAAGCCGTACGTCTGCTCGACGGCGTACACCGTGCCCGGGGCCGCGTCGCGCAGCAGCCGTACGGCGTCCAGGGCGTTCTCCCGGGCAAGCTCCCGGACCTTCACGAACCGATGGGTGCCGGGGCCGCCGTGCAGGTCCACCACCGCGGCACCGTTGCCGCAGATCGCCAGGCCATGACCATGGACATGGTCACTGACGACGTCCATCCAGCGGGCCGGGCGGCCGGTGACGAAGAAGACCTCGATGCCCGCGTCCTCGGCGGCCGCGAGGGCGGCGACCGTGCGCGGCGACACCGACTTGTCGTCCCGCAGCAGCGTGCCGTCGAGGTCGGTGGCGATCAGCCGGGGCGGAACCATGGGGGAGGCCGGGGTCTCGGGCTGTCGAGTCGCTGAGGTCACCGCGCCATTCTCGCGCATATGCCCGCACCGGCGTGCAGGAGTCCGCACAGGTGAGTGGATACCGCCCTCACCTGTGCCGTTGCGATCGGCGGACTCAGCCCAGCTGAGCCAGTGCCTCCATGGCGATCTGCTCGAAGACCTTGTCCTCCGCGGCGAAGTCGGAGTCGGGGACGGGCCAGTGGATCACGATCTCGGTGAAGCCCAGTTCCTGATGCCGTCCCGCAAAGTCCACGAACGCGTCGAGGGACTGCAACGGCCGGCCACGGTCCGGAGTGAAACCGGTGAGCAGGATCTTGTCCATCGCCGAGGCGTCGCGGCCGATCTCGGCGCATGCGGCGGCGAGATTCTCGGCCTGCCTGCGAATGGCCTGAACCGACTGCTCGGGGGTGCCGTTCTCGTACAGCTTGGGATCGCCGGTGGTCACCCACGCCTGCCCGTAGCGCGCCGCGAGCCGCAGCCCGCGCGGGCCGGTGGCGGCCACCGCGAAGGGCAGCCGGGGGCGCTGCACACAGCCCGGGATGTTGCGTGCCTCGTGCGCCGAGTAGAAGTTGCCCTCGTACGACACCGCGTCCTCGGTCAGCAGCCGGTCCAGCAGCGGCACGAACTCGCCGAACCGGTCGGCACGCTCCCGCGGGGTCCAGGCCTCCTGCCCCAGGGCCGTGGCGTCGTAGCCGGTACCGCCCGCGCCGATGCCGAGCGTGATCCGCCCGCCGGAGATGTCGTCCAGGGAGATCAGCTCCTTGGCGAGGGTCACCGGGTGGCGGAAGTTCGGTGAGGTGACCAGGGTGCCCAGGCGCAGCCGGTCGGTGACGGCTGCGGCGGCGGTCAGCGTCGGCACGGCACCGAACCACGGGCCGTCCCGGAAGCTGCGCCAGGACAGGTGGTCGTAGGTGAAGGCGCCGTGGAAGCCGAGCTGCTCCGCGCGCTGCCACGTCGCACGGCCTCCCTCGTGCCAGCGGCGGTACGGGAGGATCACGGTGCTCAGGCGCAAGGTCATGCCCTCGAGCCTAAGCGGCCCGAGCTGTTTCACGTGAAACAGCTCAACGTACGCGGCTGCTCAGCCGCGGGGTGAGCGTGATCATCGGGATCCACTGATGGCCCGTACCACCGATCCTGCGAGGTTCAGTGCGACTCAGGAAAGCGCAGGTACTGCGGGGGGACGGCCTGCGTCAGCCACACCCCGTTCGCGCTGACCCTGAAGATGTGGCCGTCCCGGTGCATCGCGCCGGCGTCCACCGACAGCACGACGGGACGGCCACGGCGGGCGCCGACCCGGGTCGCGGTCTCGCGGTCGGCCGAGAGGTGCACGTCGTGGCGGTTCATGGGCCGGAGTCCGTCGGCGCGGATCGCGTCCAGGCTGCCGGCCACCGTGCCGTGGTAGAGGTACGACGGCGGGGTCGCCGGGGGCAGTCCGAGGTCCACCTCGACGCTGTGCCCCTGGCTGGCGCGGATCCGCGTGCCCTCGATCGCGAAGCGCTTCTTGTCGTTGGTGGCGACCACGTGGTCGAGTTCCTCCCGGGTGAACCGGAAGCCGTGCGCGGCGGCCGCCGCGATCAGCGTGTCGATCTCGACCCAGCCACCCTCGTCGAGCGTGAGCCCGATCCGCTCGGGCTGGTGGCGCAGATGCTTCGAGAGGTACTTCGACACCTTCACGGTGCGTCTTTCATCCATCCCACCAGCGTGCCGGGCGAGACGTGGATCACGCACATTGTTTTGCTCGAGAGGTTTGATCCACAAGCATGGTGAGTTTTCCACAGGGAAAGGGGCGCTCCTGTGGACAACCGGCCCGGAACTCTCACAGGGTGTGGGCGCCTCGTGCCCGGCTCCCGCTCACAACGGCGGCTCCACCCGTGCGATCCTCCGCAACGCCCGAGGCATGAACCGGGCGAGCAGATGGGCGCCGCGTGCCTCGGGCGTCACCGGAACGACCGCCTCGTTGCGGACCACCGCCCGCAGGACGGCGTCGGCGACCTTCTCCGGCGGGTAGTTCCGCAGCCCGTACAGGCGCGCGGACCTCTTCTGGCGCCGCTTCTCCTCCTCCGCGTCCACGCCCACGAACCGAGCCGTGGACGTGATGCCGGTGTTGACGAAGCCGGGGCATATCGCCGTGACGCCGATGTCCTGACCGGCGAGTTCGGCGCGCAGGCACTCGCTCAGCATCAGCACGGCGGCCTTGGAGGTGCTGTACGCGGGCAGCGCCCTGGAGGGCTGGTACGCCGCCGCCGAGGCGACGTTGACGATGTGGCCGCCCTGCCCGCGCGCGGCCATCTGCCGGCCGAACAGCCGGCAGCCGTGGATCACGCCCCACAGATTGACGTCGAGGACCTTGCGCCAGTCCTCCGGTGTGGTGTCGAGGAAGGGGCCGGCCAGCCCGATTCCGGCGTTGTTCACCAGGACGTCCACCACGCCGTACTCGGTCGCGGCCTTCTCCGCGAGTTTCTCCATGGCCTGCTCGTCGGAGACGTCGACGGTCTCCGCCCAGGCCGCCGGAGCCCCGATCAGGCGGGAGTTCTCCGCCGTGCGGGCCGCCCCCTCCGCGTCCCGGTCGACGGCGATCACACGCGCGCCGGCCTCGGCGAACGCCAACGCCGTGGCCCGCCCGATGCCGCTGCCCGCGCCCGTGACCAGGACGAGCTGACCGCCGAAGCGGTCGGCGTACCGTCCGGTCGCCTCGGTCACCGGCCTGCCCGACTCGTTCGCCAGCACGAACTCCTCGATCCAGGCGGCCAGCTGATCGGGGCGCGTGCGCGGGATCCAGTGCTTGGCCGGGAGCGAGCGGCGGGTCAACCGGGGAGCCCACCGTTCCAGTTCGTCGTAGAGCTTCTCGGACAGGAACGCGTCCTTCAGGGGCGTGATGAGCTGTACGGGCGCGTGCGCGTACGCGTCCGGGCGGGGCCTGCGCAGCCGGGCCCGTACGTTGTCCCGGTACAGCCACGCCCCGTGCGCCGCGTCGGTGGGCAGCGACGAGGTCGGGTAGCCGCCGCCGGGGAACTTCTCGACGCGTTCCAGGATGCGCGGCCAGTGTTTGCCGAGGGGGCCTCGCCAGGCCAGTTCGGGCAGCACGGGCGTGTGCAGCAGGTACACGTACCAGGACTTGGCGCCCTGGCTCAGGAGCTGGCCGACGCGGCGCGGGGTCGGGCGCTTGACGCGCCGCTGGATCCAGTGGCCGTAGTGGTCCAGTGAAGGACCGGACATCGAGGTGAAGGACGCGATCCGGCCCTCGGTGCGCCGGACGGTGACGAACTCCCAGGACTGCACCGAGCCCCAGTCGTGCCCCACGAGGTGCACCGGACGGTCCGGGCTGACCGCGTCCGCGACGGCGAGGAAGTCGTCCGTCAGCTTCTCCAGGGTGAAGCCGCCGCGCAGGGGCTGCGGCGCCGTGGACCGGCCGTGGCCCCGCACGTCGTACAGCACGACGTGGAAGCGGCCGGCGAGGCGGACGGCCACCTCGGACCAGACCTCCTTGCTGTCCGGATAGCCGTGCACAAGCACGACCGTCGGCCGCTCCGGGTCCCCCAGCTCGGCCACGCACAGCTCGACCCCGCCCGTACGCACCCGGCGCTCCCGCGCGCCCTTCAGCACCGTCACTTCTCCTCCGCCCAGCGCCTGATGTGCGGCACATTGTCGTTCGGCTGCGGTACGTGCTCGTCACGAGACATCGGCGAATCTGACAGTTGTTAGAGGCTGCGTCAACAGGCGTGGCCGTTCGACCTCAGGGGGACCCTCAGGGTCCCGTACTACTCGAGAGTGACTCCAAGACGGCTCTGCGGTCTGACGACTGGCGTGGTCCGCGTCACTACCGTCTACGACGTGACTGTGATCGCGACCGAAAGCCTGAGCAAGCGGTTCCCCAGGGTGACCGCGCTTGACCGGCTCTCCGTGGACGTCGGGCCCGGTGTGACCGGCCTCGTCGGAGCCAACGGGGCCGGCAAGTCCACACTGATCAAGATCCTGCTGGGTCTGTCCCCCGCCACCGAGGGCCGTGCCGAAGTGCTCGGCCTCGACGTCGCCACCAAGGGCGCCGCCATCCGCGAGCGCGTGGGGTACATGCCGGAGCACGACTGTCTGCCGCCCGACGTCTCGGCCACCGAGTTCGTCGTCCACATGGCGCGCATGTCCGGCCTGCCGCCCACCGCCGCGCGTGAGCGCACCGCGGACACCCTGCGCCATGTCGGCCTGTACGAGGAGCGGTACCGCCCCATCGGCGGCTACTCGACCGGCATGAAGCAGCGCGTGAAGCTCGCGCAGGCCCTGGTCCACGACCCGCAGCTGGTCTTCCTGGACGAGCCGACCAACGGCCTGGACCCGGTCGGCCGCGACGAGATGCTCGGCCTGATCCGCCGCATCCACACCGACTTCGGCATCTCGGTCCTGGTCACCTCCCACCTCCTGGGCGAACTGGAACGCACCTGCGACCACGTCGTCGTCATCGACGGCGGCAAGCTCCTGCGCTCCAGCTCCACCACGGACTTCACCCAGACCACGACGACCCTCGCGATCGAGGTCACCGACACCGACGAACACCCGGACGGCACCCGCGCGGTGCGCGAAGCGCTCCACGCGCGCGGGGTGAGCGTCGACGCCGGCAGCGGCCTGCCCGGCGCCGGACACGTCCTGCTGCTCACCGCGCAGGGCGAGGAGACCTACGACCTGGTCCGGGACACCGTCGCCGACCTCGGTCTCGGCCTGGTCCGCATGGAGCAGCGCCGGCACCACATCTCGGAGGTCTTCACGACCGACACCGACACGGACACCGACGAGCAGCGGAAGGAGGCGGTCGGCCATGGCAGTTGAGCACCCCGTAGCGTCCCCGCCGGGTGACCAGACCCGTATCCACAACATCGGCTACCGCACGTACGACGGCCCGCGCCTGGGCCGCTCCTACGCCCGCCGCTCCCTCTACTCGCAGTCCCTGCGCGGCGCCTACGGCCTCGGCCGCTCGGTGAAGTCCAAGGTGCTGCCGATGCTGCTGTTCGTGGTGATGTGCGTGCCCGCGGCCATCATGGTCGCCGTCGCCGTCGCCACCAAGGCGAACGACCTGCCTGTCGAGTACACCCGCTACGCGATCATCATGCAGGCCGTCATCAGCCTGTACGTCGCCTCGCAGGCACCCCAGTCCGTCTCGCGCGACCTGCGCTTCAAGACCGTGCCGCTGTACTTCTCACGGCCGATCGAGACGGCCGACTACGTCCGCGCGAAGTACGCGGCGCTGGCGTCGGCGATGTTCATCCTCACCGCCGCCCCGCTGCTCGTCCTCTATGTGGGCGCTCTGCTGGCCAAGCTCGACTTCGCCGACCAGACCAAGGGATTCGCACAGGGACTCGTCTCCGTGGCACTGCTCTCGCTGCTCTTCGCCGGTCTCGGCCTGGTCATCGCGGCGGTCACTCCGCGCCGCGGCTTCGGCATCGCGGCCGTGATCGCCGTCCTGACCATCTCCTACGGCGCGGTCTCCACTCTTCAGGCCATCGCCGAGGTGCAGAACAGCAGCGGATCCATTGCGTGGATCGGCCTCTTCTCGCCGATCACGCTCATCGACGGCGTGCAGTCCGCGTTCCTCGGCGCGACCTCGGCGTTCCCCGGAGGCGTCGGCCCGACGAACGGGGAGGGCGTGGTCTACGTCCTCGTCGCCCTCGGCCTGATCGCCGCCTGCTACGGCCTCCTGATGCGCCGCTACCGAAAGGTCGGACTGTGACCACGCTCTCCATCGACCACGTCTCCCGCTGGTTCGGCAACGTGGTCGCCGTCAACGACATCACCATGACGATCGGCCCCGGCGTCACCGGCCTCCTGGGCCCCAACGGCGCCGGAAAGTCCACCCTGATCAACATGATGGGCGGCTTCCTGGCGCCGTCCACCGGCACGGTCACCCTCGACGGCCGGCAGGTGTGGCGCAACGAGTCGATCTACAAGCACATCGGCATCGTCCCCGAGCGCGAGGCGATGTACGACTTCCTCACCGGCCGCGAATTCGTCGTCGCCAACGCCGAGTTGCACGGCCTCGGCGCCACCGCGGCCCAAAAGGCCCTGGCCACCGTCGAGATGGAGTACGCACAGGACCGCAAGATCGCCACGTACTCCAAGGGCATGCGCCAGCGCGTGAAGATGGCGTCCGCGCTGGTCCACGACCCGTCGCTGCTCCTGCTCGACGAGCCGTTCAACGGCATGGACCCACGCCAGCGCATGCAGCTGATGGACCTGCTGCGGCGCATGGGCGACGAGGGCCGCACCGTGCTGTTCTCGTCCCACATCCTCGAAGAGGTCGAGCAACTCGCCTGGCACATCGAGGTCGTCGTCGCCGGACGGCACGCGGCCAGCGGCGACTTCCGCAAGATCCGCCGCCTGATGACCGACCGGCCGCACCGCTACCTGGTGCGTTCCAGCGACGACCGCGCCCTCGCGGCCGCGCTGATCGCCGACCCGTCGACGTCCGGCATCGAAGTCGACCTGACGGAGGGCGCGTTGCGTATCCAGGCCGTCGACTTCGGCCGTTTCACCGCCCTGCTGCCGCGGGTGGCCCGGGACCAGGGCATCCGTCTGCTGACGGTCTCGCCGTCCGACGAGTCCCTCGAGTCCGTGTTCTCGTATCTGGTCGCGGCGTAGGAGGCCGAAGATGTACGACCCCACAGTCGCCCGACTCACCTACCGGGCCCTGCTCGGCCGTCGCCGGGCCCTCATCCTCGGCGCGCTGCCGCTGCTGCTGATCGCCATCTCCGTGGTGGTGCGCGGCCTCGCCGGCGCGGACGACCAGACCGCCGCCGACCTGCTCGGCGGGCTGGCGCTCGCCACGATGGTGCCGATCATCGGCGTCATCGCGGGCACGGGCGCCATCGGGCCGGAGATCGACGACGGCTCGGTGGTGTACCTGCTGTCCAAGCCGGTGAAACGGCCGACGATCATCTTCACCAAGCTGATCGTCGCGATCGCCGTGACCATGGTGTTCTCGGCGGTGCCCACGCTCATCGCGGGCCTGATCCTGAACGGCAACGGCCAGCAGATCGCCGTCGCCTACACGGTGGCCGCGCTGGTCGCCTCCATCGCCTACGCGGCCCTGTTCCTGCTGCTCGGCACGGTGTCCCGGCACGCGGTCGTCTTCGGCCTCGTCTATGCGCTGGTCTGGGAGGCCCTGTTCGGCTCCCTCGTGGCCGGGGCGCGCACGCTGAGCGTCCAGCAGTGGTCGCTGGCGGTGGCCCACCGGGTCGGCGAGGGTGACCTGGTGACCTCGGACGTCGGGCTGCCGACCGCGACGGTGCTGCTGGTGGCGGTCACGGTGCTCGCCACCTGGTACGCCGGCCAGAAGCTGCGGTCGCTGACCCTGGCCGGGGAGGAGTGACCGGGGCCCGGCCGGCGGCTCGGCCTTGACGCGGGCTTCACCTCCGTCCGGGCACACTGGGCAAAGCGGAATGTACGGGGGAAACGCGGCTGGGAGGAACGGGGATGGCAGGGCAGACGCCGGAGAGCGAGGGGCGCGGTCGGTCCTGGAACGAGGCCGGGGACGGCGCCGGCTCCGAGACCTGGGACGACCTCGTCCTGGACGAGGACTTCATACGCACCGCCGAGACGTCCGAGCCGTCCGCGCGGGCCAGGATGCTTGCCGAACGCTGGCGCCGTGAGGAGCCCGAGCCGCAGCCCTGGCGCTCCGACGAGCCGCCTGCGGGGTGGTTCTTCAGCAAGGTGCGTCGGCGCAGGTGGCGCCGCCGGTAGCCACGGTGCGGCCCGCCCTTAATCAGTGGCGCCCAACTCGTCGTACCGGCACAGTGGTTGTGTCCACGACGCCGGATCGAGCCGGCGCCACGTTCTGGGAGAGGAGTTGGGCGATGCCCATGCACGGCAGTGCGCCCAGCTCCCGACAGGGCAGCCCGCGGCGGGCTCCGGAGTAGCCCCAACGCTCCGTCGAGCCCGTCCCGCACGGGGGGCGCCCGGGGCGGCCGCTTCGAGCACGCGGATGCACTGCGTTTGCGTGGGCCGCCTTCCCAGGTGTTGCCTCTTTGAGAGGCACCCTGCGCTGGGGCGGGGCGGGATGCGCAGCTCGGCGCTACGAGGTGCTGCTGCGCCCACCCGTGCCGCCCCAGCGGCACGACTGCCCGCAGCTACGCCGGTTGTTACGCCAGCAACCGCTCCAGCACCACCGCGATGCCGTCCTCCTCGTTCGAGGACGTCACCTCGTCCGCCACCGCCCTCAGTTCCTCATGGGCGTTGGCCATCGCCACCCCCCGGGCCGCCCAGGCGAACATCGGGATGTCGTTGGGCATGTCGCCGAAGGCGATGGTGTCCGCGGCCTTCATGCCCAGGCGGCGGGCGGCCAGTGACAGCCCCGTGGCCTTCGAGAGGCCGAGGGGGAGGAGTTCGACGATGCCCTGGCCGGCCATGGCGACGGTGACGAAGCCGCCAGCGGCCCGGCGGGCCGCCTCGGCGAGTTCGTCGTCCGTCAGCGTCGGATGCTGGATGTAGATCTTGTTCAGCGGGGCGGCCCACAGATCGGACACATCGGTGAACGGAGTGGCCGGAAGGGCGCCCGTGACCGAGTAGCCGGGCCCGACCAGCACCTCGCCGTCCAGCCCGTCGCGGCTGGCCGCCAGATACAGCGGTCCGACCTCCGCCTCGATCTTGGCCAGGGCCACCCCGGCCAGTTGCCGGTCCAGGGTCACTGACGTCAGCAGACGGTGTTCGCCGGCGTCGTAGACCTGCGCGCCCTGCCCGCAGACCGCGAGCCCGTGATAGCCGAGGTCGTCGAGGATGTGCCGGGTCCACGGGACCGCACGGCCGGTGACGACGATGTGCGCGGCGCCCGCCGCGGTGGCCGCGGCGAGCGCGTCCCGGGTGCGCTGCGAGACCGACTCGTCGGAGCGCAGCAGCGTTCCGTCGAGGTCGGTGGCGATGAGGCGGTAGGGGAAACCGGTGGTCACTTGGCCACCGGCTCCAGGACCTCCCGGCCGCCCAGATACGGGCGCAGGACCTCGGGCACGCGGACCGAGCCGTCGGCCTGCTGGTGGTTCTCCAGGATCGCCACGATCGTGCGCGGTACGGCGCACAGTGTGCCGTTGAGCGTGGCCAGCGGCCGCACCTTCTTGTCCTCGCGGACCCGGATCGACAGACGGCGGGACTGGAACTCGGTGCAGTCCGAGGTCGAGGTCAGCTCGCGGTACTTGCCCTGCGTCGGGATCCACGCCTCGCAGTCGAACTTGCGCGAGGCCGAGGCACCGAGGTCACCGGAGGCGACGTCGATGACGCGGTACGGCAGCTCCAGCGACGTCAGCCACTGCTTCTCCCACTCCAGCAGGCGCTGGTGCTCGGCCTGCGAGTCCTCGGGCGCGACGTACGAGAACATCTCGACCTTGTCGAACTGGTGGACGCGGAAGATGCCCCGTGTGTCCTTGCCGTGCGAGCCGGCCTCGCGGCGGAAGCAGGGCGAGAAGCCCGCGTAGCGCAGCGGGAGGCGGTCGGCGTCGAGGATCTCGTCCATGTGGTAGCCGGCGAGCGCCACCTCGGAGGTGCCGACCAGGTACAGGTCGTCGCTGTCCAGGTGGTAGACGTCCTGCGAGGCCTGGCCGAGGAAGCCCGTACCGCCCATGGCCTGCGGGCGGACCAGCGCCGGCGTCAGCATCGGCGTGAAGCCGGCCGCCGTGGCCTGCGCCAGCGCGGCGTTCACCAGGGCCAGCTCCAGCAGCGCGCCGACGCCCGTCAGGAAGTAGAAACGCGAGCCCGAGACCTTCGCGCCGCGCTCGACGTCGATGGCGCCGAGCAGCTGGCCGAGCTCCAGGTGGTCCTTGGGCTCGAAGCCCTCGGCGCCGAAGTCACGGATCGTGCCGTGCGTCTCCAGGGTGACGAAGTCCTCCTCGCCGCCCACGGGGACGTCCGGGTGGACGAGGTTGCCCAGCCGGAGGAGGAGCTCCTGGGTCTCGGCGTCGGCCGCGTCGCGCTCGGCGTCGGCCGTCTTGACGTCGGCGGCGAGCTGGCTCGCCTTCTTCAGCAGCTCGGCCTTCTCGTCCCCGGTGGCCTTGGGGATCAGCTTGCCGAGCGCCTTCTGCTCGGCACGCAGTTCGTCGAAGCGGACGCCGGACGACCTGCGCCGCTCGTCGGCAGACAGGAGAGCGTCGACGAGCGCGACGTCCTCTCCACGGGCGCGCTGGGAGGCGCGCACACGGTCGGGGTCCTCACGGAGCAGGCGAAGGTCAATCACGCGGTCAAGGCTACCGGTGTGGGGTGAGGGCCCACGACTCGCTATTCCGAGATGCGGCTTACGTACAGGTGTGAGTGAATTGTCGTGCTGTCAGTAATGATCTTCGGGTTCCCTTGATCGGGGCATGAGAAGGATGGCCGCTTGACTGGATTTCCTTGATGGGTACGGCACTTGGGGGTTCGGTTGTCCACAGGAATCCACACCCTCCGAAGAGTTATCCACAGGCTGTGTGAAGATCTGTGGATGTCGGAGTTGATCATTCCGAAACTCAGGGATGAAGCTCAGGATTCCAGGGGTGAATGTCACTTACGCCCACTTCCGAGTGGAAATGCTTCGCTCCGAAGGGTGGCCCGAAGGAAAAGCATGGACGAAGGGTGGCCTGCGCCCCGGTGGACACGATGAAGGCATGCGGGCCGATTTGTCGACTGAGTGGCGCTCCCCTGTCGACTTGTCCCCAGGTCGAGAAGCGTACCTGTGGATAACACCTGTGGATAACGAAAATACGCTGGTAGGACCGACCGGAAGAGGGACTGCACAGGACTGGCCGAAGGACCGCTAGAACCGGCCGTCCTGGCACCGAGCCACCCAGTCGGCCGCCGACGAGAACTCCTCGTCCGACGTGCCCGGCAGCAGCGGCCGTACGTCCGCCGTGGTCGCGTCCGCGCGCGGATACGAGCCGAGGAAGCGCACCTGGAGGCAGATCCGCTTGAGCCCCATCAGGGCCTCGGCGACCCGCCGGTCGGAGATATGGCCCTCGGCATCGATGCAGAAGCAGTAGTTGCCGATGCCGGCACCGGTCGGCCGGGACTGCAGCAGCATCAGGTTGATGCCCCGGGTGGCGAACTCGCCGAGCAGATCGCGCAGCGCGCCGGGGTGATCGTCGCGCTGCCACAGCACGACGGACGTCTTGTCCGCGCCGGTGGGCGCCGCGGGCCGGGCGGGGCGGCCGACCAGCACGAACCGTGTCTGGGCGTTCTCCGCGTCGTGGATCCCGGTCTCCAGGGCCTCGAGGCCGTACCGGGCGGCTGCGAACTCACCTGCGAAGGCCGCGTCGTACCGGCCCTCCTGCACCAGACGGGCGCCGTCCGCGTTCGAGGCCGCCGACTCCCAGACCGCGTCGGGCAGGTTCGCCTTCAGCCAGTTGCGCACCTGCGGCTGCGCGGCCGGGTGGGCGGTGACCGTCTTGATGTCCGACAGCTTGGTACCCGGCCTGACCAGCAGCGCGAAGGTGATCGACAGCAGCACCTCGCGGTAGATCATCAGCGGCTGGCCCGCGACCAGTTCGTCGAGCGTGGTGGTGATGCCGCCCTCGACGGAGTTCTCGATCGGCACGAACGCGGCCTCGGCCTCACCGGCGCGCACCGCGTCGAGCGCGGACTGCACGGACACGTACGGGATCAGCTGCCGGGTCGCCGCCTCCGGAAGCGTGCGCAGAGCGACTTCGGTGAAGGTGCCCTCGGGGCCGAGATACGCATAGCTCGCTGGCATGTCCTCACCCTAATGGGCACCCGGAAAACCGGCTCATGTGTCTCACGAGTGCCGCTCCACCGGGTGCCCCTCACCCCTCCAGCAACTCCTGCCCCACGTACTGCCCCTCCGCCGCCCCACCCGGCACCGCGAACAGCCCGCTTGCCTCGTGCCGGATGAACTGCGACAAGGCATCCCCCCGGTCCAGCTTGCGCTGTACCGTCACGAACCCGCGCAGCGGATCCGCCTGCCAGCAGATGAACAGCAGACCGGCGTCCGGCACCCCGTCGGTGCCGAAGCCGTCGTGGTACGAGAACGGGCGCCGCAGCATCGCCGCACCGCCGTTCTGGTCGGGCCGGGTGATCCGCGCGTGCGCGTTGATCGGGACGACCAGGTTGCCCTCGGCGTCCGTCTTCTCCAGGTCCATCTCGGTCGTCTCGGTGCCGCCCGACAGCGGCGCCCCGTCGGACTTGCGGCGCCCGATGACGTTCTCCTGCTCCTTCAGCGAGAGCTGCTCCCAGTCGTCGAGAAGCATGCGGATGCGTCGTACGACGGCGTAGGAGCCGTTCGCCATCCAGGCCGGGTCGTTCGAGCCGGACGCCGGCACGAAGATCCGCTGGTCGAAGTCGGAGTCGGCCGGCTTCGGATTGCGTGTGCCGTCGATCTGGCCCATCAGGTTGCGTGCCGTCATGGGGTGGGCGGTGGCACCGGGTGAGCGGTTGAAGCCGTTCATCTGCCAGCGGAGGCGGGCCGCGCTGCCCGCGTCCTTCTGGATCGCGCGCAGGGCGTGGAAGGCGACCAGGGCGTCGTTGGCGCCGATCTGCACCCACAGGTCGCCGTTGCTGCGCGCCTTGTCGAGCTGGTCGGAGGAGAAGTCGGGCAGGGGGTCGAGGGCGACCGGGCGCTGCTTCTGAAGGCCCGTACGGCCGAAGAAGCTGTGCCCGAAGCCGAAGGTGATGGTCAGCGACGAAGGCCCCGCATCACGTGCCACATCCGTGTCGTCCTGTGTCGCCGGCTCGCCCGCCATCAGCCGCCGGGCCGTCTGGGACCAGCGGCGCAGCAGCGCGGCCGCCTCCTTGCGGCCCGCGCCCGCGGCCAGGTCGAAGGCGACGAGGTGGCCGCGGGCCTGCAGGGCGGTGGTGATGCCGGGCTGATGTTTCCCGTGAAACATCAGCTGGTCGGCGCCCAGCGAGGTGAGCGGCGTCGCCTGTGCGGGCGCGGCGGCATATCCGACGGCACCGCCCGCCGCGCCGAGCACGAGCCCGGTGGCGCCGGCGGTACCGAGCAGCGCACGCCGCGAGATGCCTTCCTTCTGGGCGGCTTGAGGGGAAACCGCCCCCTTGGGGCTCGCCTCGGGAGTACGGGCCTCCGGAATGGACTGGTCAGCCATGGTGGAGTCAGCCGATCTGCGCGTTCTTGGAGACGGTGGTCTGGTCGATGTCGGAGGTCCGCACGGTGACGGCGATGTTCCACTCGCCCGCCATGGGGATCTGCACTCCGTTCGCCGACCAGTGTCCGGTGGTGACGTGGTCCGGGGCGACGGGCAGCGGTCCGATGTCCTTGGACTTCAGGGTGAAGGCGACCTTCACCTCGGGGATGTCGAAGGCGCGGCCGTTGGGCCGCTGCACATAGACGTGCATCTCGTTGCCGCCGACCCGCGCGGGGTCGATGTCGAGCCGTACGACGCCCTTGCCGTCCGCGCCGCCGGTGTCGAAGGTCATGTCGAGGGTCACGGCCCCGGCGTCGGAGGACGAGGACGACGAAGCCGACGTGGCCGCCTCGGCCTCCTCCACCGTGCGCCCCGGTTCGGCGGACGTCAGCAGGGTGGTCACCGTGAGCAGGACGACCGCGACTCCCGCCTCGGCCAGCACCGAGCGGCGCAGTCCGTGGCGGATCGGGTCGGCGTCCCGGACGCGCTTCTGGCGTGCGGTATCCATGGCGGCCCGCTGCCGGGCGAGCTGGGCGGCACGCTTCGGATCTGCGGCATCCGTCCGCTTGGAGCCGGAGGCCGCCTGCTTGCCGTCCTCGGTATCCGCCCGCTTGCCGTCACCGGGAGCGGTACGTGCCGCGACCCGTTCCTTGGTGCGTTCCTGCTGTTTCCCGCCGGTCGCGGTGAGCGTGTCCGTCAGCTGGGCGGTCCACCGCCGAGAGAGCCATGCGATGCCGACCAGCACCACCACGAGCCCGATCTTGACGAGCAGCAGCTGTCCGTACCGGGTCCCGGTGAGTGCCGTCCAGGAGCCGACCTGCCGCCAGGACTGGTAGAGGCCGGTCGCGACCAGCGCGACCACGCTGCCGAACGCGATCTGCGAGAACCGTCGTACGGCCCCCGCAGCCGGCGCAGCCTCCGCCGGCGCCCGGTACAGCGAGACCAGCAGTGCACACAGCCCCCCGAGCCAGGCCGCCACGGCGAGCAGGTGGACGACGTCGACGGGCATCGCGATCCCGGCCTGGAGGCCGGTCGAGGCGTGCTCGGACATCGCCCAGGTCGCGGCGATCCCGGCGGCCACGACACCTCCGCCGACCGCCAGTCCGAAGGTCAGGTCGCGCTTCTCGTCCTCCTCGCTTGAATCAGGCAGTCGGCGCGAAGCGCCGTCGTTCAGGGTGGTGGTGGGAGACGGGCGGGCGTACGCACCGAAGAGCACGGCGATGAACAGCGCCGCCGCGGCGAGCAGCAGCAGCCGGGACACCAGGGCCGCGCCCGTCTTGGTCTGCAGCACCTGCCCGAGCAGCTCCAGGTCGAAGACGTCGCCGAACTTCCCGGAGCTGGTGTAGGAGCCGCGCAGGAGGAGCAGGCCGAGGGTGGCCGCGGTGAGCGCGACCCACCCCGAGACGACGAGCCGCTGCACGGCCCGTACGCCCGAGCCGCGCGGCCAGCAGGCGAGGACGAAGGCGGCGCCGCCGGCCAGCACGGTGAAGCCGGCGTACGACACATACCGCCCGAACCCGTACAGCCAGCCGACGACCCCGCCCCCCGCCGTCTGGTCCGACACCGTGACGGAGGTCGAGGAGGGGGCGCCGATGGAGAAGGTGTAGGCGCCGGCGACGGGATGGCTGTCGGCCGACACCACCTGGTAGGTCACGGTGTAGGTGCCGTCGGGCAGGCCCGAGTGCAGTTTCACGGCGTACGTCGTTCCGCTGACGTTGCTCGCCGCGCCGGTGTCGGCCCGCTTGCCTTTGGGGTCGAGCACGCGCAGCGAGTCGTCGGAGAGCGAGACGGTCTCGGAGAAGGTGAGCGAGACCTGTGCCGGGGCCTTGTCGACCACCGCCCCCTGCTGGGGGTCGCTGCCGGTCAGCGCGGCGTGTGCGGAGGCCGGTGCGGCGCCGGCGAGGAGCAGGCCGGCGGCGGCCAGGAGCAGCAGCACCAGGCTTCGGACGCGGGGGGCGATGGTCTGCGTCAAGGGGTTCCCTCCCTCAGTGCCCGGTCTTCGGGGTGTACGTCGCCGACTTCACCGGCATGTCCACGGTGACCACGGCCGTGGCGAAGTGCAGCTCGACGGAGACCGTCTCACCCTGCTTCGGCTTGCGCTTCAGCTTCTCGAACATCAGGTGGCTTCCGCCGCTTCTGAAGACGAGCCGACCGTGGGCGGGCACCGCGACCTCCTGGGCCTCGTGCATCGCCTGCCCGACGGTCTCGTGCACGGTGACCTCACCGATGTCGCTGGTGACCGAGGTCAACTCGGCTGCCTTGCCGCTCGAGTTGGCGATCGTCAGGAAGCCCGCCGCCATGGAGTCGGAGACGGGTTGCGGCATGTAGGCGGAGCTGACGGAGAGGGCGCCCTCGGCGTCGTCGGAGTCGGCGCCGCAGCCGGTGAGGGCCAGTGCCCCGGCCGTCACCGCCGCCGCGACAGCGAGACGCCTCACGGGGTCTGCCCCTTGACGAGCTTGGGGAGGTCCTTGGTGTAGTCGTCGACGGTGGCGTCCTCGCCGTAGAGGACGTAGCCCGCGTCGGTCTTCGGGGAGAAGGCGACGACCTGGGTGCCGTGCGTGGAGACGATCTTGCCCTTCTCCTTCTTCGGCGGATCGATCGAGATGCCGAGCGTGCGGGCGCCGGCCTGGATGGTGTCGAAGTCGCCGGACAGGCCGACGGCTTGGGGGTCGATGCCCTTGAGCCACTTGCCGAGCGCGGCCGGGGTGTCCCGCTCCGGGTCGGTGGTGACGAACACGACCTGCAGCTCGTCCTGTTCCGCCTTGGGCAGCTGCTTCTTGGCGACGGCGATGTTGTTCATCGTCAGGGGGCAGACGTCGGGGCAGTTGGTGTAGCCGAAGTAGATCAGCGTCGGCTTGCCCGCGGTCTCCTTGCGGAGGTCGTACTGCTTGCCCCGGGTGTCGGTCAGGACCAGGTCCGGCTTCTCGAAGGGCTGGTCGAGGACGGTGGCGGCCCGGTCGGAGCCGGCCTCCTCGGACACCATGGTGACGGGCGATCCGCCGTCGTCACCACTGCTGCAGGCGGACAGGGTGAGGGTTGCGGCGGCGAGCAGCGCAGCCGCGGTGAACGTCTTCTTGCGCATGGAAAGTCCCAGATGTGAGGTCTCCGGTGCGCGCCGGGGTGCAGGACGACGCCTCATGCATCGTCCGGACCCGGTGCGCACCGACGGAGCGGAAGGCTTCAGGCGTTGCTGCGCCGACGGCCGGCCAGCACGCCGTACGCCACACCGGCCGCGCCGACGACGATGCCGACGACGGCGAGGACACGGGCCGTGGTGTCGGTGCCGTCGGCGGGCTCGGCGGTGTCGGACGCGGTGTTCGCGGCGGCGGCCGAGGCGTCGTCGGTGGCCTCCTCGGAGCTCTTCTCCGCCTCCGAGGAGCCGTGGCTGTGGCCGTCCTCCTCGGCCTCGGACAGCGCGAGCACCGGCGCCGGGTTCTCCGGCTCCTCCTGGCCCTCCTGCGGGACCTCGATCCAGCGGACGACCTCGTCGTCGGAATACGTCTGGATGGCCTTGAAGACCAGCTCGTCGGTGTCCTCGGGCAGCGCGCCGACGGAGACCGGGAACTTCTGGAAGAAACCGGGCTCGATGCCCTTGCCGTCGGCGGTCCAGGTGACCTTGCTGACGGCCTCGGTGATCTGCTGGCCGTGCGAGTCGATCGGCTTGTCCAGCTTGGACTTGGTGACCTTGACGTCCCAGCCCTGGACCGGCTCCGGCATCACGGAGGCCAGCGGGTGGTCGGCCGGGAAGTTGATCTCGAGCTTCGTGGTCGAGGCGTTGTCGCGCTCGTTGGGGACCTTGAAGTCGACGACCGCGTACCCACCCTTGGCGGCCGCGCCCTCGGGCTGCACGGAGACGTGTGCGAAGCAGGGGGAGGACAGAACGACGACGGCCGAGGCGGCGACGGCGCCGACGGTGGCGATACGGGAAGCCTTCATGGGCGGTGAGCACTCCACTTCGAGTGAGGATCCGGTGGTGGTGAAGAGGGGTACGCGCGCGTGCGGGTTGATTGCTCGACGACCCTGGACAGGGCTGCACGCGCGTGTGCCGCGTGACGGCGGCAGGCACCCTCCGGCCGGATTCCGAACGAAGTGGCGGTCGCGTCGCGTCAGGCGGCGAGAGCGAGCGCGGCGGACGGCGGGCCGCGCCGGATCACCGTGTGCTGGAGTGCGGTCGTACGGGGCTGGGGGCAGGTGGGCGCGGCGGCGCGCCGGAAGCGCGGGCCGGCCTCGGGCGCCGCCGGGAGCCCGGTGCACAGGGCGCGCACCAGCGCGAGTGCCCCGCGCAGGGACCGTACGAGCGCCCCCTCCGTGACCGAGTACGCCGAGAGTTCCGTCAGGCGCAGCAGGGCGAGGTCCCCGCGGCGCAGCAGCCAGCCGGCGACGATCGCCGCGAGGACGTGGCCGAGCAGCATCGGCAGGGACGGCAGCAGCGCGACCGGGGAACCGGCGGCGGTGGCCATGGCGTCCGCCGGGTGGTGCGCGGCCTGCGCTCCCGCGCCGGGGGAGATCCCCGCGTCCGTGAGGATCCGCTGGGCCTGCGCCGGGCTGATCGCCGCCGCCGTGGTTCCGCACACCAGCCGTGCGGCCTGTTCGACCAGGGAGGCGTCGGACGGCGGCGTGGCGGAGGCCGTGAGCGGGGCCGACCCGTGCTGTCCCAGCCCGAACAGTGTGTGCAGCGCGATCTGTCCGGCCGCGAGCAGCGCCACGATCCCGGGCAGCGAGCGCTCACGACCGGCGAGCGGCGCGGCGACCACGAGCACCGCGAGGAATCCCGCACCCAGCGTCCACATCGGAACCCCGCCGGAGGCGAGCGCGTGCCCGCCCGCGGACAGCACGACGCAGACCGCGGCGAACACCGCGGCCCGCAGGATCCGGAGGTCGGTTCCGGAGCGCACCGTGCGCGGCTGGGGGGCAGTCATGGCGGGCTCATCATCGCACTGGCCGGGTCGCCGCCGTACGGCAGGTCCGCAAGGTTCCGTACCATCCGGAAGATCACCCGATGCCCCGGACCGGCCCGACTGGTACCCGCCTGGTGTATGCAGGCCCCACATACACCGAGGGCCACCCCTGGCGCATCCACCATATGGGCGGCATCACGTCGGTTTCGCGCTTACACCCGGGCACGCGCGGTAATACGTAACGGTATGTCGAGCCGCGGCCAGGAGGCTGGAGCATGAGCATCTGGTGGTCACTCCATCTTCGGCGCGAGGCCGCAAGCGTTCCGCTCGCCCGCCGCCTGCTGCTCGGCACGATGGAGACCGCGGGCGTCGACCCCGACGTCTCGTACGACCTCTCCGTCGCGCTCACCGAGGCCTGTGCGAACGCCGTGGAGCACGGCGGGGACACCGTGCACGGCTGCACCTCGGAGGCGTACCGGGTCACTGCCTACCTGGACGGCGAGAAGTGCCGTATCGAGGTCGCCGACTCGGGTCCGGGATTCGCCCGTCCCCAGGCCCGTCCGGTGCCCGCCCGCCCAGACGCCGAGCACGGCCGTGGCCTGTGCCTGATCGAGGAGCTCGCCGACCACGTCCACATCGGCAACAAGCCGGGACCGGGCGGGGCGGTGGTGAGCTTCGACAAGATCCTCAAGTGGCGTGACAACTCCCCGCTGATGACGGCGTCCTGAAACCGGCCGGGGAGCGGACCTCCGGCCGGGTACCCCGTAGGTACCCGGCCGTCGGTCCGGACGTCAGCCCTTCAACGAGGCCATCCACGCCTCGACCTCGGCGGAGCGACGAGGCAGCGCGGCCGACAGATTCCGGTTCCCCTCCGCGGTCACCAGGATGTCGTCCTCGATGCGGACACCGATACCGCGGTACTCCTCCGGCACCGTCAGGTCGTCGGCCTGGAAGTACAGGCCCGGCTCCACCGTCAGGCACATCCCGGGCTCCAGGACGCCCTCCACATACGTCTCGGTCCGCGCGGCAGCGCAGTCGTGGACGTCCATGCCGAGCATGTGCCCGGTCCCGTGCAGCGTCCACCGCCGCTGCAGTCCCAGCTCCAGCACCCGCTCGACCGGCCCCTCGACGAGCCCCCACTCGACCAGCTTCTCGGCGAGCACGCGCTGTGCGGCGTCATGGAAGTCCCGGTACTTCGCGCCCGGCTTCACCGCCGCGATCCCGGCCTCCTGGGCCTCGTACACCGCGTCGTAGATCTTCTTCTGGATCTCGCTGAAGCGCCCGTTGACCGGCAGCGTGCGCGTGACGTCGGCGGTGTAGTACGTGTGCGTCTCCACACCCGCGTCCAGCAGCAGCAGGTCACCGGAGCGCACGGGCCCGTCGTTGCGCACCCAGTGCAGCGTGCAGGCGTGCGGGCCGGCCGCGCAGATGGAGCCGTAGCCGACGTCGTTGCCCTCCACGCGCGCGCGGAGGAAGAACGTGCCCTCGATGTAGCGCTCGGAGGTCGCCTCGGCCTTGTCGAGGACCCGCACCACGTCCTCGAAGCCACGCGCCGTGGAGTCGACGGCCTTCTGCAGCTCGCCGATCTCGAACTCGTCCTTGACCAGCCGCATCTCGGAGAGGAACACCCGCAGCTCCTCGTCGCGCTCGGCGGTGACCTTGTCGGTCAGGGCCGCCTCGATGCCGGCGTCGTAGCCGCGGACGACCCGGACCGGGCCGGTGGCCTCGCGCAGGGCACCGGCCAGCTCGCGCACGTCGGAGGCCGGGATGCCGTACAGCTGCTCCGCCTCGGTGAGCGAGTGCCGGCGGCCGACCCACAGCTCGCCCTGGCCGGAGAGCCAGAACTCGCCGTTCTCGCGGTCGGAGCGGGGCAGGAGGTAGATCGTCGCCTGGTGGCCCTCACCCTTGGGCTCCATGACCAGGACGCCGTCCTCGGTCTGGTTGCCGGTGAGGTACGCGTACTCGACCGAGGCCCGGAAGGGGTACTCGGTGTCGTTCGAGCGGGTCTTCAGGTTGCCCGCGGGGATCACCAGACGCTCGCCGGGGAAGCGCGCGGACAGCGCGGCACGCCGGGCGGCGGTCTCGGCGGCCTGGGCGATCGGCTGCAGGTCGTGCAGCTCGGTGTCGGCCCAGCCGGACTTCATGTTCTCCGCCAGCTCGTCGGACACGCCCGGGTACAGGCCGTTCTTCCGCTGCTTGATCGACTCTTCCTCAGAAGCTTCCACCGGGGTCTCCGGGAGCTCTTCGGCCACGGTCATCCTCCTAGATACGGCACTGGACCCCCTCCATCGTACGGTCGCAGGGAAGGGGACCCAGGGCCGAAAGACCTCTTACCGCCTCACTCGAAACGCGCCGCCAGCAGGACGACGTCCTCCTCGCTGTCCCCCGCGTCCAGCCCGTCCGGCAGGACGGTCCGCAGAATGTGGTCGACGATCGCCTCCGGGTCGCGCCGCTTGGTCCGGGACAGTCCGGCCGCCGCCGCATGGAGCCGGGCGAAGGCGCGGTCGACGGGATCGCCGGTGCGCTGCAGCAGCCCGTCGGTGTAGAGCAGAACCGTCTCTCCCGCCGTCGCCTGCACCTCCACGCTCGGCGCCTCCCAGCAGGCGAGCATGCCCAGCGGGGCCGAGACGGAGGTCTCCACGAACGCCGTGCGCCGCTCCCCGATCAGCAGCGGCGGGGTGTGCCCGGCACCGGCCAGCGTGATCTTGTGAAGGTCGGGCTCGCAGTAGGCGAACAGCGCGGTGGCCGAGCGGGCGGGCTCGGTCAGCCGCAGCAGCAGCTCCAGGTCGGACAGGACGGCGACCGGGTCCTCGCCCTCCATCACGGCGTACGCCCGCAGCGACGCCCGCAGCCGTCCCATCGCGGCGACGGCGCTGGGCCCCGACCCGGTGACCGAGCCGACGGCGAGGCTGAGGGCCGCGTCGGGCAGCGGCAGCGCGTCGTACCAGTCGCCGCCGCCGCGCGGGCCGGTGTGGTGCCGGGCGGCGAGCTGGACGCCGGAGATGCGGGGCAGCCGGGAGGGGAGCAGTTCCTCGGAGATCGTCGCCATGCACGCGCGCGTGCGCTCGACTTCGAGGAGCCGCGCGAGGTGTTCGGCTGCGTAGCGGATGTACAGGCCGACGAGGTGCCGTTGCCGCTCGACCGGTTCGGCGGGCTCGTCGTAGACCCACATGGCGGCGCCGACCCGACCGGCGGTCTCGGCGGACAGGGGGAGTGCGTAGCTGGCGGCGTAGCCGAGGCGGGCGGCCACCTCGCGGTGGCGGGGGTCGAGCCCGTCCTCGGCGAACAGGTCGGGCCGGACGATCTCGCGTACCTCGGTGGGCGGCCCGGGCGGCGTGTCGAGCAGTTCGCCGTACGGCATCGAGGCGCGCGGCACGGTCTCGAGGTGACCGAGGTCGGCCTGGCCGAGGCCGAGCCCGAGGGTCGTGCGGGGGCCGAGTCCGTCGGCCGGTTCCAGAACGACGAGCCCGCGCGAGGCGCCCACCAGGGCGGCTCCGGCGCGCAGCAGTTCCTGGAGCGCTGCGGGCAGTGCGTCCGTGCGGGCCAGGCGTTCGGTGAGTTCGTGGAGGGTCGTGAGGTCCGAGACCCAGCCGGCGAGCCGGTCCTGGAGAAGGGCTCCCGGGCCGGTGGTGACGGCGGACGCGGTGGGGGCGGAGGGGGCGACAGTGTGTGCGGGCGCCGGAACCGTTGAATCGATTCCGGCCACTTTCGAAGGATGCGGGGCGTTCATGGCGTCCGGCTTTCCGACCGGTGCGTTTTGCGCAAAAGCATCGCGAACCCCCATGTCATTCTGCGCCGCTAGCAGTGTCTCCACATGTACACGCACTCGTGAGGAGATGTCCAGCATTGTCCTGCTGGGATTCCTGGTGTCCGTGGGGCTGCCGTGGTCTCGGGACGGATCTCCTGGGAACTCTTGCGAAAAGCGGAAGTTGGCTGAAAACTGCCTCGGGTAAGGGCCTATTGCGGTCGACTGGGCTTGCTCGACGGAGCGTCACAGCGGTCGTGATGGGTACGTACTCGGAGAAGGCCAGGGGTGGTTGGGGGTCACCCGGAACCTGGCGACGGACCCGGGCGTCTTAACCACCGACGACCGAGCCCCATCCTCCCGTGGCGGCGGCGGAGAGAAATACTCGGGACGGCAAACGCCACACTTCGCCACCCCACGCCACGCCCATGCTTTTGACAGACGCAGTATGGACGCGGCCGCAGCCAACGCTCGGCCCATAGGGGTTCCCCGTGTTTGAAGAGCACGGGTGTGATGCGCCAACAGGTACGCACAGTGAAGTGATCGACACATGGTGTGATGTGGTCCACGGTGTTGCCAGGCGTGCAACGGAAAGGAACGAGCGCTCATGCGCGAGATCCTCGGAAGGCGACGCAGGCTCCTGTCCAGGCGGAACAACGGGAGGCCTGAGGTGCTCAGCGCGGCCCTGACCTTCGCGACGGAATGGAAGTGGCCGGTACTCCCGGGTGTCACGGCGGACCCGCAGGGACGGGCCCGCTGCGGCTGCCCCGACCCCGAGTGCACGGTGCCCGGAGCACACCCCTTCGACCCCGGCCTGCTCGCGGCCACCACCGACGAGCGCATGGTGCGCTGGTGGTGGACCAACCGGCCCACGGCGCCGATCATCCTCGCCACCGGCGGCCGGGCCCCCTGCGCGGTCAGCCTCCCCGCCCCCGCTGCGGCCCGCGCCCTCGACGTGCTGGACCACAAGGGAATGCGCCTCGGTCCGGTCCTCGCCTCCCGCACACGCTGGGCGCTGCTCGTCCGGCCGTACTCCATGGAGCAGTTGGGCGAACTGCTCTACGCCAAGGACTTCGTCCCCGGTTCGCTGCGCTTTCACAGTGAGGGCGGCTATCTCGCGCTGCCTCCGTCCGAGACCGGCCAGGGTCAGATTCGCTGGGAGCGGGCTCCGCTGCCCGGCTCGGCCGCTCCCTGGGTGCCCGACGTGGAGGCCGTAGTGGACGCGGTGGTCGAGGCTCTCACTCGTACGGGTGTGAGCGCGCCCGAGTTCTAGGGGTGTCGGGCGCGCACGGAACCGGGCGCGCCGGCCGGCTCGTTATCGTCCCTTCATGAATGTCCGCCTGCTCGCCCTCGCGGGCGTCGTGGCGTGCGCGGTCGCGCTGCCACTGGCCGTGGCGTCCGCGGGCCCCGTGGGCGAACCGGACCCCCTGACCGTACGGCTGTCCCCGCGCGGCGACGCCAAAGGTTCCGGCGCCGTGGGTTCCCGCGACGGCGCCGCGGGTTCCCGCCCTGACGCCGGTGCTCCTCACGATGACGCCGTCGGCGAGGGCGCGGCGGCGTCCGCCGACCGGCCCGCGCCGGGGCGCTCCCCGTTCCTGCTCGGCCTGGGCCTGGCGACCGCCGCCCGCTGCGGCCCCGAACTCGCCTCCCCCGACGGCATCGAGGCGCAGACCTGTGTCCTGACACAGGGCGAGCAGACCTGGGCGCGCACCTACTACCGCAATGCGACCGGCGACGCCCTGGACGCCGTACTGAGCCTGATGGGGCCGGGTGACCGCACGGTGCAGATGCGGTGCGCGGTGGGCGCGGAGGACGAGCCGGCCAGCTGCGAGACGCCCCGCGAGCGGACGCAGGGGGACCCGGGGGACTACTCGGCGGTCGCGGAGTACGCGGCGCGCGGCGGACGGGGTCCGCTGCTGCTGCGCTCGGGCAGCAACTTCAGTGCGCCTACGGGCAGTTGACACGTGGCGGCGTTCCGTGAGCGACGCCGCACAGAGAAGGACCCGGTTGCTGGCGACGGGGGATGCACCAGCAACCGGGCTACTGGAACGGTAACAAGAGATCGGCTGTTCGCAAATTCGATCTCCGGTTTTCCTCGGCAATCCGGACACCGACTGGCCTGTTAGAAACGGGAGTTGTGGGTCGATGCGCCGTTTCGCCGGGTGGTTCGGCTGACCGACCGGTCAGCCGAACCCGGTGACTTCGCTGTGCGTCAGCTGAGAGTGACCTGTCGGTTGGTCAGGCCGCCGCGCGCGCGGCGCTCGTCCGCCGTGAGCGGCGCGTTCGTGGCCAGGGCGGCGGCGAGACGCTCGGCGAACTCGACCGCCGGCTTCTCGATGGCCTCGGCGGTGACACCGCTCGGCAGGTCCCAGACCGGGACGGTGAGACCGTGCGCCCGGAAGGAGCCGACGAGCCGGGTGCCCTCCCCGAGGTTCGACCGGCCGGCCGCGTGCAGTCGCGCGAGGGCGTCCAGAAGCTGCTCCTCCGGGTGCGGCATGACCCAGCGCAGGTGGTTCTTCTCCGGGGTCTCGCACCAGTAGGCGGCGTCGACGCCCTGGAGCTTCACCGTCGGGATGGCGGCGGCGTTGGCCCGCTCCAGGGATGCGGTCACCTCCGGCGTGGCGTTCTCCGGGTCCGGGACCCAGAACTCGAAGCCCGGGTGCACGACCGGCTCGAAGGCGCCCTTCGGGTCGAGCAGATCCTGCAGTCGCGGGCCCTCGGCCGGGGCGCGGCGGCCCTGCACCGGCGTGCCCGGCTTGGCCTCCAGGGCGCGCTGCAGGGTGTCGGCGAGATCACGGCTGATGTCACCGGACGCCGTGTCGTTCTGCAGACCGAGCAGGACCGAGCCGTCGTCGCGGCGCAGGGCGGGCCAGGCCATCGGCAGAACGGTGGCCAGCGTGACCGACGGGACGCCCTCGGGGAGGCCGCTCTTCAGGGTCAGCTCGGCCGTGGCCGCCGGGACCAGCTCGCGCAGGGCCACCCAGTCGCACTCGCCGGGCAGGCCCTCGAACGGGCGGTGCACCAGCTCGGTCGCGGCCTGTGCGGCGGCCCTGCCGTGGCAGGCCTTGTACCGGCGTCCGCTGCCGCAGGGGCAGGGCTCACGGGCGCCGACGACCGGGATCTCTCCGTCCGTGAGCTGCGGGCGCGTGGCCTTCGTCTGGGGTCGCTTCTTGGCCATGGTGGGTGTCTCCCGGTTACGGCTCGTCTCGTACGGGCGGGAGCCTAGCCGTTCGTACGCGGGGTGACGGGAACCTGTGGATGACGGCGGCGTTGTGGACAACGGGAGCTGTCGGCGGGTGCCCGGTGCGAGGTGCGGCCCGGGTCGCCCCGTCGGCGGAGCGTTCAGTCCAGGTCGTCGAACGCGTCCGCGAAGTCCAGGTCCGGTATGGACGACACCGAGGGGGCCGTGACACGCGTAGCGAAGTCGTCGCGTCGGTGCGCCGCGTCGGGATCGTGTACGTCGTCGTGGACCACGACCCACACCGTGACCTCGCCCCGGGTGTCGTCCCGGACGCCCCAGTCGTCGGCCAGTGCCGTGATGATGTTCAGCCCGCGGCCCCCGTGTGCGGTGACCGAAGGGGTCGCCGGGGCCGGCCGCGTCGGTCCGCCGCCGTCCGTCACCTCGACGACCAGCCGGCCCCCCGGGTCCACGCGCCATGCGGCCCGGACGTCGCCGTCACCGGCCAGGGCGTCGCCCAGTGGTCGGCCGTGTTTGCACGCGTTGCTCAAAAGTTCGGAAAGGATCAGTACGGCATCGTCGATGACCGATTCCGCAACGCCACCCCTGCGCAACTGGTCACGCATCCGGTGCCTTGCTTCCCCCACGCCCGCAGGGCCATGGGGTACGGCCATGCTCGACGACGTGGGCACCTCCTGTGCCACCACCAACGCCACCCCCGAGACCTCCTTCGCCCCACGCCACGGTGTGGATGCCCCAATGGCCTGTACCGGAAACCGGCCAATCCACCTCCGGTGACGCATTCGCAACGATCGAACACGTACCGAACGCGCCGGTGCACTCCCCGTGATGAGCCGGTCGGCGTGTGGCTGGATTTCGACGGTGTGGCCGAGACGGGAGAATGGTGCAGGTGAACGATCGGGTCAAGGTTGGTTTCATGGGTCAGCGACCCAGCCACCCCAGTACCGCGCGGGGGCGGTTGGTGATGATGGCGTCAACGCCCAGGCCGACGCAGAGATCCACGTCCCCGGGCTCGTTCACGGTCCACACGTGCACCTGGTGGCCGGCCCGCTTCAGGCGCTCGATGTACGTCGGGTGATTGCGCACGATCCGGATCGAGGGGCCCGCGATCCGGACACCCGCGGGGAGCCGTCCGTCGCGCAGCCGGGGCGAGACGAACTGCATCAGATAGACCGTCGGCAGCGTCGGCGAGGCCGCCCGGACGCGGTGCAGCGAGCGCGCCGAGAAGCTCATGACCCGTACCTGCGACTTCTCGGGGGCTGCCGGGGCGTCGAGCCCGAACCGCTTCAGGAGCAGCAGCAGCCGCTCCTCGACCTGTCCCGCCCAGCGCGTGGGGTGCTTCGTCTCGATGGCCAGCTCCACCTGCCGCCCGGAGTCGGCGACAAGCTCCAGCAGCCGCTCCAGGGTGAGGACGGAGGTCTCGGCCGGGTCCTCCGGACGGTGCTCCCAGTCGGGCTCCTCGTCCCGGTGACGCGGGGAGCCGCGGTGCTTCCAGGAACCGAAGTCCAGGGCGGTGAGGTCGGCGAGCTCCAGCGCGGAGACCGCGCCGCGACCGTTGGACGTACGGTCGACGCGGCGGTCGTGGACGCAGACGAGATGGCCGTCCGCGGTCAGGCGGACATCGCACTCGAGAGCGTCCGCCCCGTCCTCGATCGCCTTCTTGTACGCGGCCAGGGTGTGCTCGGGGGCGTCCTCGGAGGCACCACGGTGGGCGACGACCTGGATCCGGTGCTGTCGTGCGTGGGTCACCGCGTCATGGTGCCACCGGGAAGGGGTGGCCGTCGGCTCGGAGGCGTCCCCGCGGCGGTGAGAAGACATCCCTTTAGTCGGAGAGGTTCTATATAAAGGAGAATCGAACACCCACAGCGACCGCTTATGGTGCCCTGACAGCCCGTGGGAAAAGCTGACGGCATACAAAAGCACAAGCGAGCACATGCACAGCTGCATAGCCAGAACAACAGCCGTGGACCGAGGAGAAAAGCTGTGAGCACCGAGAACGAGGGCACTGCGGTACCCCCGGCCCCGTCTGCACCCCCCGTGCCGGTGGACACCCCCGCAGCCTCCCCGCAGCCGACCCCGCCCGCCGCCGACGCGCCGACGACCCCGATCCCGGCCGCGCCGCCGGCGCCTGGGGCCCCGGCTCCCGGCGCCCCTGCCCAAGGGGCGCCCGCATACGCGTCGGCGACCCCCGAGGGCGGCTCCTCGAACCCGCACCACGGCCCCGGAGCCTCCGGCTCCGCACCCGAGGGCGGCTGGCCGCCCCCGCCGCCGCCCACCCCGGCGTACGCCGCCGGCAGCGGCGGGGCGGGTGACGGCTCCGGCTGGGGATCCTCGTACCAGCAGCCCGCACCGAAGCCCGGCCGCCGGCGCGGCGGTCTGCTCGCCGCGGTCCTGGTGGCCGCGCTGGTCGCGGGCGGTCTGGGCGGCGGACTCGGCTACACGCTCGCCAAGAACGAGGACGACACCAGCTCCACCACCGTCTCCGCGTCCGACAGCGGCGGCGACCTCAAGCGGGACGCCGGTACGGTCGCGGCCGTGACCGCGAAGGCGCTGCCGAGCACGGTCACCATAGAAGCCGAGAGCAGCAGCGGCGAGGGCGGCACGGGTACCGGCTTCGTCTTCGACACCGAGGGCCACATCGTCACCAACAACCACGTGGTGGCGGACGCGGTCGACGGCGGCAAGCTCACGGCCACCTTCCCGAACGGAAAGAAGTACGACGCCCAGGTCGTCGGCAACGCACAGGGCTACGACGTGGCGGTCATCAAGCTCGAGGACGCCCCCTCGGGCCTCAAGCCGCTCACCCTGGGCGACTCCGACAAGGTGGCCGTCGGCGACTCGACGATCGCCATCGGCGCCCCCTTCGGCCTGTCCAACACGGTGACCACGGGCATCATCAGTGCCAAGAACCGCCCGGTGGCCTCCAGCGACGGCACCGGCAGCCAGGCGTCGTACATGAGCGCGCTGCAGACCGACGCCTCGATCAACCCCGGCAACTCCGGCGGCCCGCTGCTGGACGCGCAGGGCAATGTCATCGGCATCAACTCCGCGATCCAGTCCAGCAGCAACGGCGGGTTCGGCACCGGCCAGTCCGGCTCCATCGGCCTGGGCTTCGCCATCCCCATCAACCAGGCCAAGTACGTCGCCCAGGAGCTGATCAAGAACGGCAAGCCGGTGTACGCGAAGATCGGCGCGTCCGTCTCCCTGGAGGACTCGGGCGACGGCGCGAAGATCACCGACACGGGCGCCGGCGGCTCCGACCCCGTCGAGGCGGGCGGCCCTGCGGACGAGGCGGGCCTGAAGCCCGGCGACGTCATCACGAAGCTCGACGACACGGTGATCGACAGCGGCCCCACCCTGATCGGCGAGATCTGGACCCACAAGCCCGGCGACAAGGTCACGATCACCTACGAGCGCGACGGCAGGACCAACACCGTCGAACTCACCCTGGGCTCCCGAGTCGGCGACAACTGACCCACACGGCGCGCATGCCAACCGGTTACTCTTGTCCCGCGCCGCCCGTGATCGGCGGCGCGAGGTGGGTTGCCCGAGCGGCCTAAGGGAACGGTCTTGAAAACCGTCGTGGCGCGAGTCACCGTGGGTTCAAATCCCACACCCACCGCAGTGATAGAGAGCCTCTGACCAGCAAGAATGGTCGGAGGCTCTCGGTTTCTCCGCTTACCGTGGTCCCCCGTGGGTTCCCGCCCGATGGCCGTTTCAGGGCCGTACGGGCCTCACTGCCGCTGCTGCGTCAACCGTGCCGCGGACGCGATCGTCGCCCGGGCCTCCCGTTCGCTGAGGCCCCTTCCCCGGGCCGCCTCGATCAGGGCGGGGACCAGTTCGGGGCCCAGGCCGTTCTCGTAGGCGCGGCAGGCTGCCCAGAAGAGGCGGGTGTTGCGCTGGCCCTCGTGTGCCGCGAGGACGAACTGGACCAGGCCCTGGCCGTGTCCGGCGGTCGATGGGCCCGTCGTGCGGTGGGGTGGGCGGGGCGGTGGGAGCAGGAGGCGCAGGAGGGTCGGCGGGCACGGGGCCGGGGCCAGGTGGGCGGTGCCCGGCGCGGTGCTGTACACGCCGTGGTCGGTGCGGGAGCCGGGGCCGACGAGGTAGCCGCCGGCGCCCCGGACGTCGATACCGGGGGCGAGGCGGCCGGCCGAGTTGGGGACGGCCACGTCGGGCGGTCCGGTCAGCCACAGGTGGCGGCCGCCGCTGGGCGTCAGGACGACCACTGTCGCGGGGATCGTGAACAGGTGGCGCAGGGCCAGTTCGCGCAGGGCGGCGGAGGAGTCGGTGCCCGACTTGGTGTCCAGGTCGATGCCGATCAGGTGGTGCGGGGGCAGGCCGCAGGCGATGCCGTAGCCGGTGGCCCAGGGGGCAGCGGCGAAGAGTTCGCGGATGCGGCGCGGGTCGGTCGAGGCGTCGTACACACCGTGTCCGAAGCGGCCGCATTCGCCGTGGCACACGGGGGCGGTGGGGTCGTCCCGGTGCGGGGAGCGCAGGGCCGGGAGTTTCGTCCGGGTCAGGGGGATGACGGCCAGTCCGCGTTCGGCGGCTGACAGGGCGTGTGCGAGGGCCAGCGTCGTGGCCTGCCGGTGGGTGGTGGCCATGGCTTCATTTTCGTACGTACGTTCGAAGAAGGGAAGAGGGGCGGGCGCGGCGCGCCGCTCGCCGGGAGGTTGGCCGGATGTGTGGCGGAACCTTTTACCTGTTGCGGTGCTTGGGCCGGACCCGTCTGTCCCGTCCTGGCCTGTGGGGACAACGTGGTGAAAGGGGTTTATCGACTTGTCATCACGCTTGAGGGCGAATCACGGCTTCCGGGATGGTTCGCCGGGGATTCGGTGGGCAACTCTGGTCTCGCGACGTCGTGCTCACAGCACCGGGGCGGTCGGCCAACTTCCCTGGTGAAAGCCGTACTTCAGCGCTCTCGGCCGCCCGGCCGGTGCGTATTTGGTTCTGGAGGAAACACACATGGCAAACATCCGTACCGCCCGCGTTGTGGCCGCACTGTCCGCCCTTCCGCTCGCAGCCGCCCTCTTCACCGGTGTCGCGACGGCGGACAACGGCTCGTTCGCGGACAACGGATCGAACGCCTCGACCGCCGTCGCGGGCGTCGTCGGCAGTGGTGTCGGCGACGACAACAACGGCAACTCGTCCACCACCCAGCAGCAGGTCGTCGGCTCCGGCGCCTCCAACCAGTCCAACACTGCGCAGGTCGACGGCTCCGCGTTCACGGCCATCAACCAGGGCAACGACAACACGGCCGTCTACTTCACCCCCCTCTGGTGGTGACCCGAGGGGGCCGGCGCCGGCCCCCTCGACTCCCGTGTGGGGTGTGCTCTGTGGGGTGAGCAAGGTCCGTCCGCGCGGCGGTGCTTCGGCACCGCCGCGCAGGCGTGTGCGCCGACCTTGACACAGAGCCTTATCTGACGGACAGTCAGAAACCCGTCGCGGGAAGCACGAGAAGCATCGAGAAGTGCCGGCAAGGGCAGGCAAGGACCGGACGTGCGGGAGGGGATACGACCGTGGAGGACGACGCCGCCGACCTGTCCGCCCGCCTCAAGGCCTACGAAGGCATGCCCGCCACCGTCGCCGGGAGGGGCAAGGACCCCGTCAACCTGCCCATGATCCGCCACTGGTGCGAGGCCCTCGGCGACACCAACCCGGCGTACACCGGCCCCGACGCCGTCGCCCCGCCCACCATGCTCCAGGCCTGGACCATGGGCGGCCTTGCCGGGCACACGGCGCGTACGACGGCGTACGACGAACTCCTCGGCCTGCTGGATGCGGCGGGCTGTACCGCGGTGGTCGCCACCGACTGCGAGCAGGAGTATCTGCGGCCGCTGCGACCCGGCGACGAGCTCACCTTCGACACGGTGATCGAGTCGGTCTCCGACCGGAAGACGACAAAACTGGGCGCCGGATACTTCGTCACGACCCGCACGGACATCCGTACGGCCGGCGAACTCGCCGGCACGCACCGCTTCCGCATCCTCAAGTACGCGCCCGCACGGCAGCAGCAACCCCCGTCGCGGGACCGCCGCCCCCGCCCCGTCGTCAACCGCGACAACGCCGGCTTCTGGGCGGGCGTCGAGCGGCACGAGCTGCTGATCCAGCGCTGCACGGACTGCCGGAGCCTGCGTTTCCCCTGGCTGCCCGGCTGCAACGCCTGCGGCTGCCTCGACTGGGACACCGTCCGCGCGGTCGGCGAGGGCACGGTCCACTCGTACGTCGTCATGCACCATCCCCCCTTCCCTGCCTTCGACCCGCCGTACGCGGTGGGGCTGATCGAGCTCGCGGAGGGCGTGCGGATGGTCAGCAACGTGATCGGGGTGCCGTACGACAAGGTGCGGATCGGAATGCCGGTACGGCTCGAATTCCGGCGGTACGACGAGGAGTTGGTACTGCCCGTGTTCCGAGGGGGGACGGTGTGAGCGTGCGTGTGGGCGACGAACTGCCGCCGCTGGAGATCGATATCACCCGGACGCTGATCGTGGCGGGGGCGGTCGCCTCGCGCGACTACCAGGACGTGCACCACGACCCGGAGTCGGCCCGGCAGAAGGGCTCCCCCGACATCTTCATGAACATCCTGACGACGAACGGCCTGGTCGGCCGCTACATCACCGACCACTTCGGCCCCACGGCGACCCTGCGCAAGGTGGCCGTCCGGCTCGGCGCGCCCAACCACCCCGGCGACACGATGGTGCTGACCGGCCGGGTCGAGGCGGTCGACGCGGACACGGCCGTGGTGCGGGTGACCGGCGACAACGGCATCGGCAGACATGTGACCGGCACGGTCACGGTCACGCTTCCCGCTCGGGGCCCCGTATGAGCGGGCGCGCCGCGATCGCCGGCATCGGCGCCACCGAGTTCTCCAAGGACTCCGGGCGCAGCGAGCTGCACCTGGCCGTGGAGGCGGTGCGGGCGGCCCTCGACGACGCCGGGCTGACGCCGGCCGACGTGGACGGCATGGTCACCTTCACCATGGACACCAACCCGGAGATCACCGTCGCCCAGGCCTGCGGCATGGGCGAGCTGTCCTTCTTCTCCCGCGTCCACTACGGGGGCGGCGCGGCGTGCGCGACCGCGCAGCAGGCGGCGCTGGCGGTGGCAGCGGGCGTGGCGGAGGTCGTCGTCTGCTACCGCGCGTTCAATGAACGCTCGGGCCGGCGCTTCGGTTCCGGCGTACGGCACCGGGAGCCGTCGGCGGAGGGTGTGGCGCTCGGCTGGGTGATGCCGTTCGGGCTGCTCACCCCGGCCTCCTGGGTGGCGATGGCGGCCCAGCGCTATCTGCACACGTACGGGCTGACCGCACAGGAGGCGTTCGGGCCGGTGGCGGTCACCGCCCGCCGCCATGCCGCCACCAACCCGGCGGCGTACTTCCACGGCCGCCCGATCACCCTCGCCGACCACGCCGCCTCCCGCTGGATCGCGGAGCCGCTGCGGCTGCTGGACTGCTGCCAGGAGACGGACGGCGGCCAGGCCCTCGTCGTCACGTCCGTGGAGCGGGCCCGCGACCTGCCGCATCCCCCGGCCGTGATCGCGGCGGCCGCCCAGGGCGCGGGCCGGGCGCAGGAGCAGATGACGAGCTTCTACCGGGGCGACCTGACCGGGCTGCCGGAGGCGGCAGTTGTGGCGCGGCAACTATGGCGGACCTCCGGCCTGGGCCCGGCCGACATCGATGTGGGCATCCTCTACGACCACTTCACGCCGTATGTGCTCATGCAGCTGGAGGAGTACGGGTTCTGCGCCCCCGGGGAGGCGGCCGGCTTCGTCGCCGCGGACCGGCTGCCGCTGAACACGCACGGCGGCCAGCTGGGCGAGGCGTACCTGCACGGTATGAACGGCATCGCGGAGGCGGTACGGCAGCTGCGCGGCACCTCCGTGAACCAGGTGCCGGGTGCGGCACGGGCGCTGGTGACGGCGGGGACGGGAGTGCCGACCTCGGGGCTGGTCCTCACCGCGGACGGATGACCCCCCAGGGGTAAACCCGCAGTACGTCTCCTCCCCTCGTCCACCTCCAGGAGGTGCAGCCGGCACCACCCCTACAACCTGAGGGGGACTCGTCTTCGGCACCTGCGGCCGATCCGCCCGAGGCGGTCGCGAACCTAGCGTTGAGCCATGACCACACCCGTCTGCACCAGCGCTTCGACCGCCGCTGCTTCAGCGAGGCAGAGCCATCCGTGCGCGACGTACCCGTCGTTCTCGTCGTACGTACGGGCCCGCCGGCCGGTGCTGCTGCGCACCGCCCGGTCGCTCACCGCGAACCCGAGCGACGCGGAGGACCTGCTGCAGACCGCGCTCACCAAGACGTACGTCGCCTGGGAGCGTATCGAGGACCATCGCGCGCTGGACGGCTATGTCCGCCGCGCGCTGCTGAACACCCGCACCTCGCAGTGGCGCAAGCGCAAGGTGGACGAGTTCACCTGCGACGAGCTGCCCGAGCCGGAGCCGGTGCCCGGCGGCGACGATCCGGCCGAGCAGCAGGCGCTGCACGACGCGATGTGGCGGGCGATCATGCGGCTGCCCGCGCGGCAGCGGGCGATGGTCGTCCTCAGGTACTACGAGGATCTGAGCGAGGCCCAGACGGCCGAGGTGCTCGGCGTGTCCGTGGGGACTGTGAAGTCGGCGGTGTCGCGGGCGCTCGGCAAGCTGCGCGAGGATCCTGAGCTGGGGCTTGTTCGATAGCGCAGCGTCGTGTCCGGTAGCAGCGCGCTGTTGTGTGCGGCAACGTGATGTGATCGATCGCCGGGATCTAGTGACATACCGCGCGGTATGTGCGCAGAATCAGCGCAACCCTTACCGCCGCGTAGGCAATGTCGCCCCGGGAGGAACCGTGCTGAGCACCATGCAGGACGTACCGCTGCTGATCTCAAGGATCCTGACCCATGGATCCACGATCCACGGATCGTCTCAGGTGATCACCTGGACCGGCGAGGGGGAACCGCACCGCCGCTCCTTCGCCGAGGTCGGCACCCGCGCGGCCCAGCTGGCGCACGCGCTGCGCGACGACCTCGATGTCACCGCGGACGACCGCGTCGCCACTTTGATGTGGAACAACGCCGAGCACGTCGAGGCCTACTTCGCGATCCCCTCCATGGGCGCGATCCTGCACACCCTCAACCTCCGTCTGCCCCCCGAACAGCTGGCCTGGATCGTCAACCACGCCGCCGACCGGGTCGTGATCGCCAACGGCTCCCTGCTGCCGCTGCTCGCCCCGCTGCTGCCGCACCTGAAGACCGTCAAGCACGTCGTCGTCACCGGCCCCGGTGACCGCTCGCTGCTCGCCGACGCGGCCGTCCAGGTGCACGAGTACGAGGACCTGATCGCCGGCAAGCCGACCGCGTACGACTGGCCGGAGCTGGACGAGCGCCAGGCCGCCGCCATGTGCTACACCTCCGGCACGACGGGCGACCCCAAGGGCGTGGTCTACAGCCACCGTTCGGTCTACCTGCACTCCATGCAGGTCAACATGACCCAGTCGATGGGGCTGACCGACCAGGACACCTCCCTCGTGGTGGTCCCCCAGTTCCACGTCAACGCCTGGGGCCTGCCCCACGCCACCTTCATGACCGGCGTCAACCTGCTGATGCCGGACCGCTTCCTGCAGCCCGCCCCTCTCGCCGAGATGATCGAGCGCGAGAAGCCGACGCACGCCGCCGCCGTCCCCACCATCTGGCAGGGCCTGCTCGCCGAGCTGACCGCCCGTCCCCGCGACGTCTCCACCCTCACCCAGGTCACCATCGGCGGCTCCGCCTGTCCGCCCTCGCTGATGGAGGCGTTCGACAAGCTGGGCATGCGGGTCTGCCACGCCTGGGGCATGACGGAGACCTCGCCGCTCGGCACGGTCGCCCGCCCGCCGGCCCACGCGGTCGGCACGGCGGAGGAGTTCGCGTACCGGCTCACCCAGGGCCGCTTCCCGACGAGCGTCGAGGCCCGCCTCACCGGCCCCGGCGGCGAACGCCTCCCCTGGGACGGCCAGTCCGCCGGCGAGCTGGAGGTCCGCGGCCCGTGGATCGCCGGCGCCTACTACAACGGCCCCGACGCCGAACCCCTGTGCCCCGCCGACAAGTTCAGCGAGGACGGCTGGCTGAAGACGGGCGACGTCGGCACGATCTCCCCCGACGGCTTCCTCACCCTCACCGACCGCGCCAAGGACGTCATCAAGTCCGGCGGCGAGTGGATCTCGTCGGTGGAGCTGGAGAACGCCCTGATGTCCCACCCGGACGTGGCGGAAGCCGCCGTCGTCGCCGTCCCCGACGAGAAGTGGGGCGAACGCCCGCTGGCCACCGTCGTGTTGCGGGAGGGCGCCACCGCCGACTTCGAGACGTTGCGGGCCTTCCTCGCCGACGAGGGAAAGATCGCCAAGTGGCAGCTCCCGGAACGCTGGACGATCGTCCCGGCGGTGCCGAAGACGAGCGTCGGAAAGTTCGACAAGAAGGTGCTGCGCAGGCAGTACGCGGAGGGGGAGCTGGACGTCACGCAGCTCTGACGGACGACGGCCACGGCGGTACGGCGGCCTGCACCGCCGTACCGCCGTGGCCGCCCACCGGCATACTGCCTGGCCGCCCACCGCGGTAGCGCCGTGGCCGCTCACCGGCGTGCCACAGCGGCCGGTCACCGCCGTACGGCAGCGGCCGGTCACCGCCGTACGGCCGTCGTCGTCCACCCCAGCACCAGCCACACCGCCGCCACAGCGCACACGCCACCCCAGCCCCAGTGGCTGAAGGCGGAGCCGGCGAGGGCGGACGCGGCGGCGCCGCCCGCGAAGCCGGCGACCACGTAGGCGGTGTTGGCGGTGGCCGGGGTGGAGGTGGTGGTCAGGGCCAGGGTCTGGTTGGCGACGTGCGAGGCGACCAGCGCGGTGTGGATGACGACCGCCGCCACGAACAGGGCCCACAGCACCTGCCCGCCCAGCCAGAACAGCGGCACGGCGACGGCGGCGAGCAGATACGCGGACCGTACGACCCTGGCGGCGCCGAAACGGTCCACCAGACCGCCCGCCAGCGGAGCCACCACGCTGGCCGCGAGCCCGAAGAGGCCGAAGAGCCCGGCGGTGGCGGTGGACAGGCCGTACTCCGGCCCTGTCAGCAGCAGCGCGAGCGAGGTCCACAGGGCGCTCCACGCGCCGAACATTCCCGCCTGCCGCACGCACGCCCGCCACAGGTCGGGGGAGCGGCGGACCAGGCCGGGCAGCGCGGGGATGCCGGAGAACAGACCGCCGGTACGCGGTCGGCGCTCCGACGGCAGCACCAGGGCCGTGGCCAGGCCGAGGGCGAGGGTGAGCACGCCCGCGCCCAGGAACACCGCCCGCCAGCCGAACGCCTGACCGGCCAGTCCGCCGACCACGCGGGCCGCGACGATGCCGGCGAACAGTCCCGCTATCACCGCCGCGACATGACGGGCCCGGCGATCGGCCGGGGCGCGCTCGGCGACGAGGGGGACGAGAAGCTGCGGGACGACGGTCGCCGCGGACGTCACGAACACGGCGGCCGCGAGGGCGGCAGTGCCGGGGGCGGCGGCGGAGGCGGCCAGCGCGGCCGTGGTGACCACGGTCAGGCCGGTGACCAGCCGACGCCGGTTGACGCTGTCGCCGAGCGGGGCGAACAGCAGCAGGCCCACCGCGTAGCCGAACTGCGCGACCGAGGCGATCCACGCCACGGCCGAGGGGGCCGAGCCGAAGTCGCGGGCGATGAGGGAGAGCAGCGGGGCGGCGAGGTAGATGTTGGCGGCCGTGACCGCGCTGCAGACGGCGATGAGGGTGAGGAAGAGGGCGGAACCGGGTTTCCGTTCGGGGGGCGTCGTCTGGTGGGCGGTGGTTGTCGTCTGGTCGGCGGTGGTTGCTGAGGGCATGAGCGGAAGGACTCCTTCGAGTCGGACTCGTTCGAGCCCGCTCTAGCAACTAACTGGTTGGTTGACCTCCGGGTCAACGGCCTGTGAGGCGCATCGATTCCCCCTCAACCAAACAGTTGGTTATTTCGGCCCGCTACCCTGTGCCCATGGCAGTCAGGGACCCCGAGGCCACCAAGGCCCGCATCTTCGAGGCGGCCGTCGCCGAGTTCGCCCGCCACGGGATCGCCGGCGCCCGCATCGACCGCATCGCGAGCGAGGCCAGGGCGAACAAGCAGCTGATCTACGCCTACTACGGCAACAAGGCGGAGCTGTTCGCGTACGTCCTCGAGAAGAAGATGCTCGACCTCGCCGTCTCCGTCCCCATCGACCCGGACGACATCGAGGGCTGGATCGACCGCCTGATGGACTACCACGCCGCCCACCCCGAGCTGCTGCGCCTGCTCTTCTGGGAGGGCCTGGAGTACGGCACGGCCGAACTCCCCGACGAGGCCGAGCGCCAGGACCACTACATCCGCAAGGTCGCCCTGGTCCGGGACGGCCAGGACCGCGGCGTCATCACCGACGCCATCCCGGCCCCCGACCTGCTCTTCCTGCTGACCGCCCTCGCCAACTGGGCCGTCGTCGTCCCCCAGATCAAGCGCATCGTCGTCGGCGCCGACGACACCGACCGCGACCGCCTGCGCACCTCGATCAAGGAGGCGGCGCGCCGGCTGACGGCACGGTGAAGCCACCGACCCGCTTCCGGCGAGCTACCAGCCTCAGTTCGTGCCGATCCGTGCCAGCAGGTCCACGATCCGGCTCTGCACCTCGGAGCTGGTGGACCGCTCCGCGAGGAACAGCACCGTCTCGCCCGACGCGAGCCGCGGCAGGTCGGCCTGGTCGACGGCGGCCGTGTAGACGACCAGCGGGGTGCGGTTGAGCTGCCCGTTCGCGCGCAGCCAGTCGACGATCCCGGCCTGGTGCCGGTGCACCTGGAGCAGATCCATCACGACCAGGTTCGGCCGGAACTGCCCCGCCAGCGTCACCGCGTCCGTGTCGCTCGCCGCCCGCGCCACCTGCATCCCGCGCCGCTCCAGCGTCGCCGTCAGCGCCAGCGCGATCTCCGCGTGCTCCTCGATGAGCAGCACCCGCGGCGGGTGCTGCTCGCTGTCGCGCGGCGCGAGCGCCTTCAGCAGGACGGCGGGATCGGCGCCGTACGCCGCCTCGCGCGTCGCCTGCCCGAGCCCGGCCGTGACCATGACCGGCACCTCGGCGGCCACGGCGGCCTGCCGCAGCGACTGCAGTGCGGTCCGGGTGATCGGCCCGGTCAGCGGGTCGACGAACAGCGCCGCCGGGAACGCGGCGATCTGTGCGTCCACCTCCTCGCGCGAGTGCACGATCACCGGCCGGTAGCCGCGGTCGCTGAGTGCCTGCTGGGTCGACGTGTCCGGCGCGGGCCAGACCAGCAGTCGGCGCGGGTTGTCCAGCGGCTCGGGCGGCAGTTCGTCGTCCATCGGCTGCGGCCGCGGCGGGTCGGCGACCTCGACGGCTCCGCCCGGACCGTCCAGCGGTTCCGGTCCCTCGGCGGCGTTCTCGTCCGGTGCGCCTATCGCGTACGAGCGTCCGGCATCCTCAGTGGCCTGCGCCCCCGCCTGCGCGGCGAGCCGGGACTGCCCCGCGAGAGACGGCTGCGGCTGCTGCTGTACGGGGGGCTGCTCGGCCGGCGGATGCGGGCGGGCGGACTGCTCCGGGCGCGTGCCGGCCGGGTCCGGCGGCGTACCGAGCTTGCGGCGTCGTCCTCCGTTGGTGGACTGCTGCGGGGGAGGCGTGGCGCCGCCCGACGGCTGCTGCACCTGCGCCGCCTGCCGCGTGAACGGCACCCCCTGTCCCAACGTCCGCACACTGATCGCCCGGCCCTGCGTGGAGTTCGGATCCGCGGGCGCGGCGGCGGCCTCGGCGGGCAGCGGCTGCGCGACCCGCGCCTGCTGTGCGGGAGCCGCCTCTGGGGGGAGGGGGGTGCCGGAGGCGGGGGTCTGCGGCGCGGGTCGGGCTGTGCCGTTGGGCGGGGTCTGGGTCTGGGGCTGGGCTGCGGCCTGAGGCTGAGGGGTCGGCTGCGGAGCGGGGGCAGGGGCTGGGGGGACGGGGGTTCCGGCGGTGTTCGGCGGTACGGCGGCGCCCGCGCCCTGCGGAGGTACCGGGGTGCCCGTGCCGGCGGTGTCGTCGGGGTCGGCCGTGCCGGGCCACTGCTGCGGGGCCGGGGTGTCGTGCCCGGGGGTCGCCTCGGCGGGGAGGGGCCGGCCCTGTGCCGTGCCGTTCTGCGCAGGAGCGGCCTGGCCCGGCAGAGGCTGCGCGACGGCCTGGGCGCCCGGCGCGGCAACGGGTGGGACCGGGGCCTGAGCGGGCGCGTGCTGTGCAGGCACGGCTTGGCGCAGGCCGGCGGGTGCGGTCTGGGTTGCTTGAGCACCCTGGGCTGCAGATGCAGCCCGGGGCGCCTGGCCCGGAGTCCCCTGACCCGGGGTCATCTGGGCCGGAATGGCCTGCGGGGACGTCACGGTCGCCGCCTCCGCCGGCTGGGCAACGGCCCGTCGCCGTCGGCCCGTCGGTGCGCTCGCGGGGTGCGGCTGGGGCGGCGTGTGGTCCTCGGACTGGTCGTGCGGCACGGCGTCGTGCCGACCGTGGTCCTCGGCGTGCCCGGCACCACCCGGGGTGGTGCCCTGCCCCGGAACCTGCGCCTGCGCCTGACCCGCCATCTGCACGGACTGCACCTGCGCTTGCGGCTGACCCGGCATCTGCACGGACTGCGCCTGCGCCTGCGGCTGACCCGGCACCTGGGCGACGGCAGCCGGCTGCTGCTCGCCGGACGACCGGTCCGCCTCCGCCGGCGGCAGCGCGAAGACCGTACGCGGCTCCGCTTCCTGCGCGGCGGCACGTTCCTGGGCGGCGGCGAGGGCACGCCGACGCCGCCCGGTCGGCTGCTGGTCCTCGACACCTGAGCCGGCCGGGGCCGGTGATGCCGCTGCCGCGGGCAGCGCCGGCGGCAGGGCGTGCTGTTCCCCCGCCGCGCGCCGGGCCCGCCGTCCGCCACCGGGCGCGGGCACGCCCTGCGGCGGAACGGTCCCGCCCAGCCCCGTGCCCACGGCCGCGGCGCCCGCGGCGTGCTCGGCAGCCATGACGACGGCACCCTCGGCAACACCGCCTGCCCCGGCCTCCGGTGCACCGTCCACCCCGCCGGCGTCCTCGGCCGGCCGCCCGCGCCTGCGCCCCGTACCGCCGGCGACCTCGCTCGCCTCGACCGGCGCTTCCAGGGCCTGGGGTGCGGCAGCACGCCTGCGCCGCCGCCCCGTGGGCGCGGCCGCCTCCGTCTCGGACCCGGCTCCCGGTACGTCGCTCTCCAGGAAGGCGTCCACGGAGGCCCGCCGGGCCCGCCGCCGCCCCCCGCCCGAGGTCTGCTCGGACGAACCGGAACCGGCCTCCTCGCCGCCGGCCTCGGGCGCGGCCGGCGCGGGAACGGCCCCCGCCCCACCCCCGAGCGGAACCTCCAGGACGTACGCACTGCCGCTCATCCCCGGCACCTCGTGCGTCTGCAGCACACCACCGTGCGCCCGCACGATCCCGCGCACGATCGGCTCGTGCACCGGGTCTCCCCCGGCGTACGGGCCGCGCACCTCGATCCGTACGACCTCACCGCGCTGCGCCGCCGCCACCACGACGGTGTTGTCCATGTAACCGCCCGCCGAGACGGGCGAGTTGCCGGTCGCGTCGACCCCGGCGACATCGGCGACGAGGTGCGCGAGGGCGGTGGCGAGAAGCTTCGGGTCGACCTCGGCCTCGATGGGCGGCGCGTGCACGGCGAACTGCATCCGCCCCGGCCCGATGAGCTCGACGGCCCCGTCGACACCGGCGGCCACGACGCTGTCGAGCATGACCTTCGTACGGGTGATGTCCTCGGTCCCGGCGTCCAGCCGCTGATAGCCGAGGACGTTGTCGATGAGCTGGGTGATCCGCGAGTACCCGGCCGAGAGGTGATGCAGCACCTGGTTGGCCTCGGGCCACAGCTGCCCGGCGTCGTCCGCGGCCAGCGCCGCCAGCTCGCGGCGCAGCTCGTCGAGCGGCCCGCGCAGCGACCCCCCGAGCAGCGTCAGCAACTGATCGTGCCGCCCGGCCAGCGCCTCGTACCGGTCCTTCTCCCGCTCGGCGAGCGCGGCGTACCGGTCCTCGCCGGCCGCCAGCTCCTCCTCGTGCCGCTCGCGCAGCTCCTCGAGCTCGGTGACGTGCTGCTGGCGCAGGGCGGTGAGGTCGGAGGCATGCTCCTCCGAGACCCGCTCGAGCTCTTCCGCGTGCTGCTTCTCCGCGGCCGCCTTCTTCTCGGCGAGCGTGTCGTACGGCCGCCGGTCGGTGAACGTCATCACGGCGCCGACCAGCTGGTCGCCGTCGCGAACGGGTGCGGTGGTCAGGTCGACGGCCACCTTGTCGCCGTTCTTGGACCACAGCGCCTGCCCGCGCACCCGGTGCTTGCGCCCGGAACGCAGGGTGTCGGCGAGCGGGGACTCCTCGTACGGGAAGGGCGAGCCGTCGGCCCGCGAGTGCAGGAAGAGCGGGTGCAGTTCCTTGCCGCCGAGCTCGCCGGCGCGGTAGCCCAGTATCTGCGCGGCAGCCGGGTTGACGAGCACGATCCGCCCGTCGGTGTCGGTCCCCACGACGCCCTCGGAGGCGGCCCGCAGGATCATCTCCGTCTGCCGCTGCGAGCGGGCGAGCTCCGCCTCCGTGTCGACGGTCCCGGAAAGATCCCGCACGACGAGCATGAGCAGCTCGTCGCTGCTGTAGCCGTAACTGTCGTAGGCCTGCTGACCGTTTTCCAGATTCGCGCTGGTGACCTCGACGGGGAACTCGCTCCCGTCCGTCCGCCGGGCGATCATCCGGGTCGGCTTGGTAGGCCCATGGGGATCGATGTGATCGGGCCGCCGCATCGAACCCGGGATGAGCTTCGAGTCGAACTGCGGCAACAGATCGAGCAGCCCGCGCCCGACGAGCGCGGTGCCCGGCGCCTCGAAGGCCTCGAGCGCGATGGTGTTCGCGTTGACGACGGTCCCGTTGGCGTTGACCAGTACCAACGCGTCGGGCAGCGCGTCGAGTATGGCTGCGAGGCGAGCAGCGCCTCGGGATGGCCTGCTGCTCACGAGACGCTTCCTCCCTGTTACCGCACCTAGCCGACCGCTCGGGCCATCTTGCCAACCTGCCCGCGACGTGTCACGCGAGGGAGTCTAAGGGCTGGGGTTGCGCTCGCGACGCCGGATGAGAGAGAGCTCGCACGACGAGGCGACGTCCGACGGACGACGAACCAGTGCGGATTCCCCGCCCGTGCACGCCCACGGCACGTGCCCTCCGCGAGACCTTTACAGCACTGTCGTTTCCGCCGGGTTCCCTTGCTTCCGTCGACCGGCCCTGCTGCCGGAACAGCCGCTACGCAGTGCCGCCGGGCCCCGCCTCCGACGGCATCTCCGGCAGCAGCGGCACGAGCCGGTTCCAGCGGGCGATCTCGCACCCGTTGCGGCGGTCGAACGTGGCGTCGACGGGGCGTCCGGCCCACGTTCCGGTGACGTGCGCGGTGGCGGGCCCGCCGTACTGCATGGTGCACACGCTGCCCGACGGCACGGGCGCGAAGGCGCCCACGCCCCACCGCGTCTCCCGGTCGAGGACCCGACACGCCCCGCTCACATCCGGATGACCGCCGCCCTCCGGATGACACCGCAGCTCATACGTCCCGTCCGCGCGCCCGCCGGAATTCCGGACGGTGACGGTGAGGTGATCACCGTCCTGGCCGCGGTCGGGGACGGGCGGAGGTGCTGCAGGGGAAGGAGCGGCCGGTGTGCCGGGCGGGGCGCCGGCGGACGCGGCGGCGGCTGCCGGCGCCGCGGCGAGGGCGGTGAGCGCGGCGAGGGAGGCACCGGCGGCGACGGCGAGCCGCCGGAGCCCCGGGCGGGCTGGGGAGAGGGGGGTGACCTGCAACATGACCTGACTAACGCGGTACGCCCCCGGATGTTGCGCGCCCGCCGTTGCCCGCCGGACGCGCGGCTAAGCCCTTTGCTCTGCGACCCGCCTGCCTAGTACCGTGGGGGGCGATTGGTGACAGCACGCTCGACTGTGTCATCATCTGCACACACCACTCGCGCTCGCGCGGGCGGCTGTGCTGGAGGCGTCGCCTAGTCCGGTCTATGGCGCCGCACTGCTAATGCGGTTTGGGTCTTAAAGCCCATCGAGGGTTCAAATCCCTCCGCCTCCGCGCGATCACCGAAGCCCCGGTCCAACCCGACCGGGGCTTCGCCGTTTCACCCCCTCAGAGTGCATTTCCGCAGGTCACAAGGGGTACGGCTAACGGATTTCACATGGCGGCGGCAGTCATGTAATGTTCTTCCTGTCGCCGCGAGCGGGCCGGAAGGGCCGGGAGCGGCGAGAAAACAGAACAAAGACAAGCACTCGTAGCTTAACGGATAGAGCATCTGACTACGGATCAGAAGGTTGCAGGTTCGAATCCTGCCGAGTGCGCACAGACCAGAGGCCCCGGAGAGATCCGGGGCCTCTGGCATTTCCGGGCCGTACAGCAGCGAAGTACAGCAACGGTCGGTCAGCCGGTCTCGGTGCCACCCATCGCCGCGGACAGCTTGCCGAGCGCGGACCGCACCTCTTCCTCGCTCGCTTCCGCGTAGACCTCCATCGTCATGGCGATCTGCGCATGCCGGAGGCCGGCACGGCGAGCGCGCAGGGCGAACATGCGGGTGAGGTTGTCCGGCCCGATCGGAGTCCCGTACTTCGTGGTGAAGATCAGGCCGCGAGTGTCCTGCCAGAGCTCACCGGCCGCCTTCCGGTCGCCGGTCTGCTGGGCCCGGCGCATCCGGAGCGCCTTCAGGCAGAACTCAGAGCGGATCGGGCGAACGTCGAGCTGGCGGCCGAAGATGAAGATGTGGGCCCGGTCGTCGACCTCCGGTCCGTTGACGCGTGCGGCGGTGGCAGCAGTACGGATGACGTCGGTCAGCAGCTCGGCCGTCGCCCATGCCGGGGGAGGCATGTCGCCGCCCTCCGGGCCGTCCACGGCGGTACGCAGCAGCGAGGCCGGGACCGGAGGCAGTAGCCCATGATCGGCTACACCACGAGAGGGGACACGACCGCCGGCGGCCCGATGTCAGCGCCGCCTGTTCTACTTCAGTACAGGACCGGTGAACGACGGAGACCGACATGGGCGTGCTGTACGACTACTTCCACGCGACCGACCACACCACGGCGGTGAACCAGGCCACCGGCCCTGAGGGCGACTGGCTCCACGGGACGTCGCTGGAGGAGACGGGCGCAGACTGGATCGACGCAAAGGGCCTGGACCCGAACGTCGTCCTGGCCCAACTGGTCGCCTACGCCGAGGGCGTCCCCTTCACCGATCAGCAGGACGCGCCGGAACTGATCTGGCCCGAACCGCCCTACCCCCAGGGTGAGTCCACCGACCCCGAATCTCCCTGGAACACGGGCCTGATCCTCCAACGACTTCCCGATCGCTGGCGGGACGTCCTCGCCACTCTCCCTGAGGACGCCGTCCCGATGGTGGCGGCCCAGTGGTACGAGATCGAGGAGGTCGATTTCGCCGACCACCTCGTCGCCAGGAACGCGGTTGCCACGTTCATGGCCCTGGCCTGCCGCGCGCGGATGGCGGGCGCCCACCTTTACTGCCGGTGCAGCCTGTGAAGCTGCCTGTCCGGTACCGGCTGCAGTACAACAGCGAAGTGCAGCAACCACAGCGTCCTCCACGTCCAGTGGCGACCTTCAAGGCCCACGGCGCAACCACCATGACCGTCACTGTCCGATGTAGACAGAGCTACGGATCGCAAGGCTTCTGACATCCACGGCTGACATCAACGGCGCCGGACGGGGGCGTACACCAGTGTTTCTGTCCGGCCGTCGCACCAGTCGACGACAGCCGCCGGAGCGGGCTCGGATCGAATTCCTGAGGCGGGTGTCAGGGCGCTCTCGACAGAGGCCGGGACCTCGCCGACACTGATCGGCATGGGGGACAGCACGGTTTGGGTTGCTGCTTTCACTGGCGGCACGGCCGTGCTCGCCAGCTGGGTGACCAACCTGGGCAACGTGCGGGCCGCGCGTTCAGGCCGAGGCTTCGGCACAGGCCCAGCACCGGGGACGGGTGCGGGAGTTGCGGCGGACCGCTCACCTGGAGCTGATGAAACCCCAGGTCAGGGGCCTGGGGTTTTTGTTTGTCGTCTAGGCCAATTTGAGGCGCCGTGCCCCCTGCGTGCCTTAAGCCGTGCCCCCCTGCGTGCCTTAAGTCGAGGAAAACCCCTCAAGACCCCCGCCTGTTCGGCACGCCGCCCAGTCAGGGCGCGTCGGGGATGGTCATCCCGAAGCCCTGGGTCAGGCCAGCTTCTTGAGCATTTCGGCTGCGGCGGGTCCGGCAGAGGCGGGGTTCTGACCGGTGACCAGGTTGCGGTCGACGACCACGTTCGGGGCCCACGGCTCGCCCTCCTGGTAGTCCGCGCCGATCTCGACCAGGCGGTCCTGGAGCAGCCACTTGGCGCCTGCCGCCAGACCGCTCTGGATCTCCTCGGCGTTGCTGAAGCCGGTGAGCCGGTAGCCGGTGAAGGCGTTGCCACCGTCGGCCTCGGTGGCGGCCAGCAGCGCGGCCGGAGCGTGGCAGACCACGCCGAGCGGCTTGCCCGAGGCGAGGGTGTCGATGAGGAGCTTGCCGGAGGTGGCGTCGACGGCCAGGTCCTCCATCGGGCCGTGGCCACCGGGGTAGAAAACGGCGGCATAGTCGTCGAGGTCGACGTCCTCCAGCTTGATGGGGCGCTGGATCTCGCTGATCGAGGCGAGGGCGTCCGCCATCTTCTTCGCGCCCTCCTCGCCGCCGTTGAACTGCGGCGCCAGGCTTCCCTGGTCCAGGGGCGGCACGACGCCGCCCGGCGTGGCGACGACGATCTCGTGGCCGGCGGCGGTGAACGCCCGGTACGGGGTCACGGCCTCCTCGGCCCAGAAGCCGGTCGGGTGCTTGGTGCCGTCGGCGAGCGTCCAGTGGTCGGCGCCGGTCATCACGAAAAGGATCTTCGACATGGTGCGGTCTCCTAGAGCGGGGTTCAGCTGGGTCGTTATTCGGTGCCGGCCAAGGCAGCGAGGATCAAGTCGCTGACGGCCTTGGTGGACACCGGGTTCTGTCCCGTGATCAGGCGGCCGTCGCGCACGGCGTGCGGCGTCATCGGGACAGTGGAGCGCACATACTTGGCGCCCTTCGCGCGCAGTTCGTCCTCCAGGAGGAACGGCACCCTGCTCTTGACGCCGGCCAGCCGTTCCTCGACCGTCGCGAAGCCGGTGACGGTGCGGTTCCTTACCAGGGGGTTTCCGTCGGTGTCGCGGAGGTTGATGAGGGCGCAGGCGCCGTGGCATACCGAGGACACGATGCCGCCGTCGGCGTAGATGGCCTGGGCCGTTCGCTGCAAGTCGGCGCTGTCGGGGAAGTCCCACATGGTGCCGTGACCACCAGTGAAGAAGATCGTGGAGTAGTCGTCCGGATCTGTGCCGGCTACAGAAGGGGTGGCTTTCAGGGCGTCCATGAAGGCCGGGTCATCGAGATAACCGCGAACCGTCCGGTCAACGAACAAGCGACCGAGGCTACGAGGGTCGAGCGGCACCTCGCCGCCCGCCGGGCTCACCACGTCCACCGTGTGACCGGCCTTCACCGCCTTGTCGTAGAAATGGACGAGCTCACCCAGCCACAGTCCGGTCTGGTGCTTGCTCGCCCCATAGGTGGCCTGATTGGTCACGACCGCAAGAATCTTTTTCTGTCTCATTTCCCCTCGTCTCCTGGCGGCCCGTGGTTTCGAAGCTAAAGCTGTCGATGCATCGGCGCCAATGAAGAGATCGATACCGGGTATCGAAGAACCGATGCCTGGTCCGGGGACATACAGCACCTGGCCGGTATGCCTACCTCGTAGGCTCGAAGCCGTGAGCGATCACGACACTCATGGGTCCGGTCCGCTGGACCTGAACCTGCTGCGCACCTTCCTCGCGGTGCACCGCCTGGGCTCCTTCACCGCTGCGGCGCGTCAGCTGAGCCTGTCGCAGTCCACCGTCACCACGCACATCCGGGCACTGGAGAGGCGCCTGGGCCGCGAGCTGTTCGAACGCCGGGCGCAAGGCGTCACTCCGCTGCCCCATGCGGACGAACTCGCCACCCGGCTGTCGGCGCCCCTCGACCAGTTGGCCGTCATCACCGGCGAGGAACCGAGCAGCACCGTGGCGCCGGTCCATCTGGCGGGACCAGCGGAGTTCCTGGGCACTCTCGGCCTCACGGTGCTGGCCAAGCTGGTCGCGCAGGGCGTCCGGCTTCGGGTGGCCACCGGGCTGACCGAATCACTGCTCGAAGAACTGCGGGCCGGGCACCACGACCTCGTCATCGCCACCCGGCGGCCCCGTGGCCGGACGCTGTACGCCGAACTCCTCGGCGACGAGGAGTTCGTCCTGGTCGCCGCACCGGTATGGGCAGAACGGCTCAAGGGGCAGGAGCTGCCCACTGCCCTGGAGAGCCTCCCGCTGATCGCCTACGCCGAGGATCTGCCCATCGCCCGCCGCTACTGGCGCCACGTCTTCGACCGTCGCCTGCACGCCCAGGCCGCGATCACCGTCCCCGACCTGCGCAGCGTCCTCACCGCCGTCACTGTCGGCGCCGGCTGGAGCGTCCTGCCCAGCTATCTGTGCCGGACCGAACTCGTCTCCGGCGTCCTCCGTCTGCTGCACCAGCCGGAGGACCCGCCGATCAACACCTCCTACCTCGTCCAGCGCCCGGGCAGCTCCACCAACCCACACGTGACACTCGTCCGTGAGCACCTGCTGGCCGCCGCGAAAACCTGGTGAGCCGACCCAGCGGCGCCGGGGCCTGAAGGGCAGAAGCTCCTCGCCATGCTGAAGGTGATCGACGAGATCCCTGACAGCGTCGAGCAGCAGGGAGAGGCCGCGGTCCGGGCCTACCTCGACGAACACCTTGCCAGTACAAACCGGGGGGTTCGCGGTTGGTGGCAGACAGCCAAGTGCGTGGGTTCCATCACGGCTGCCATCGCCGGCGGCGCGGTTCCCGTCGCGAAGATCCTCAAGCTGAAGGCGTTCATCAAGAAGGTCGGTTCCGTCAAGGAAGCCGCCCACCTCCTCATCCGCGTCTCCAAGGGTGAGGAGAAGATCAGCGAACTGGGTGCCACGCTCGGCGGCCTTGCCTCGGTGATACTCGGGATCGACGGGATCAAGAGGAACTCCCGACAGCCTGCCCGGTCCTACGGATCAGAAGGTCGCAGGTTCGAATCCTGCCGAGTGCGCACAAGTCAGAGCCTGGGCTTGTTCTGTCTTCTGGTCAGCGAGGCTACTGATCAGCAGACCGGCGAGTGAGCGCAAGGTTGTCAAGATCACTACAAGGTTGGCATACTCCTCCCGCCGCCCCCCACGGCAGGAGCTCATGACGAGCTCAACTATCACCCTTGGGGCAGCATGAGTTTGCGTGTTCGATCGCGCGCGTTCACCCGGCTTGCCAGGACTGTTGGCGTTTCCCTGGGCATTGGGGTGGTGGCAGCGGGCCTTCTGGTGAGTTCTCCGGCGCAGGCCGTCGAGATGGAATCCGGGACGTTCGGTGTCGTCAGTGAGGTCGGGGACCCGGTCGGCGGTGGTTACTCCTACTCGTACACCGACGGCGAAGGTTCGGCCGACGCCATGTACGCCGGCTGGGACAACGACCGGAACCGGCTCACCGTCATCGTCCTGGGCGCCAACGGCGATCGGTGGGATGTCGTCATGGGGGCCGAGTACGGGCAGCAGTTGGCGCCGGGAACGTACACCGGCGCCTCCGACACACCGGCGCTCGGTGCGCCGAGGCTCTCCGTCAGTGGCACCTTCTACGGCTGTGAGTCCGAGGGGTCCTTCACCATCGACCGTCTGGTCCTCGGACCGCGGGGCTACGTGGAGGCCCTGGACGCCACCTTCCAGCAGAACTGCGTGGGCAGCGTCCCCGGGCTCACCGGCCAGGTCCACCTCACCAACCCGCCGCCGCCCGCGGAGCTGTCGCTGGGCGTCGACATCGCCGCCTCCGGCACGGTCGGAGCCGACGGCAAGCCCGCCGTGCACGGCACCGTGACCTGCACCGAGCCGGTCAACGTGCTGGTGAACGGCAGGATCGACCAGGTCGTGGCCAAGGGCGCCCTCGCGACCGCCTCGTACTACACGCGGGTGGACTGCACACCCGGCACGCCCGCCACGTGGGCAGCGGTGGGGACCGTCGGCGCCGTCCCCTTCGAAAAGGGCGATGCCGCAGTCGAGTTCAAGGCACAGGCGACTGACCCGGTGTACGGGCACACGGTCGTCACCGCGCCCCAGACGGCCACCGTGTCCCTCCGCAGGAGCTGAAACGGCTGCCGTACTTCACACCCTTCTCCCTACATACGGAGCTTTCCTTGAGACTTCGCGCACGCAACAATGCGTATACGCGCGTCACCACCGGCCTCGCCGCGGCGCTGGCCTTCATGGCTGTCGCGTCGGGCCTGCTGGCCGGCACGGCGCAGGCATATGAGGTCGAGGCCGGGACCTTCGCCTTCAGCGGGGACGCCGGTGAATACATCAGCGCGGGCCAGTCGTACTCCTACACCGATGGTGCGGGTTCCCAGGACGGGATGACCGTTCAGGGTTTCACCAGCAACGGTGTCGGAACCGGCGTCGGCGTCTTCGTCAACAGCGCGGGCGGCGACACCTGGTCCCTGCACATGGAGGCACCGTGGGGCCCGTCGCAGCCGCTGGTCCCCGGCACCTACACCGGCGCCAAGGCCAATCCGGCTCCGGGCGAGCCCCGGATTGAGCTCAGGGGCAACGGCCGGGACTGCCTTGCCGAGGGCTCCTTCACCATCCGTTCCGTGGAGTTCGGACCTTACGGTTATGTGAAGGCTCTCGACGCTTCCTTCGAGCAGCACTGTCCGGGAGCAACGGAGTCGGTGCGCGGCGACGTTCGCCTGACCAATCCGGAGCCGCCCGCCGAGACCGTGCTGGGGCTGCAGGTCGCCGCCGACGGCGTCGCCGACAGGACCAGCGGGAAGGCTGTCGTCCACGGCACGGTCACCTGCAACTCGCCCGTGACGGTTCAGTCGTACGGCACGGTGAGCCAGACAGTCGAGGGTGTCACCGTGCGCGGCTCGTACCGTACGGACGTGGCGTGCGTGCCGGGCCAGCCCACGCCGTGGACCGCCCAGGCCACGCCCACGGGCACCGTGCCCTTCCAGCGCGGCGAGGCCACGGTGATCAGCCGTACCACCGGCACGGATCCCTTCTACGGCCACACGATCGCAGCCGACTACACCGGCTCGCTTCAGCTCGTCAAGAAGTGACGGCCGGCTCACCGGATGCAAGGGTCGGCCACGGTTGACGGCGGCGGTCGGCGGGCGCATCGGGCAGCCGTCGGCGCAGGTATGAAAACCGCAGCTGACACACCCTGACGCTCCGCCTCTCTCCTGGAGCGGGTGTCGCAGGTTCGAAGCCCGCCGGGGGCACCAGCCAAGAGGCCCCGGACCGATCACGGTCCGGGGCCTTCGACGTCCAGGTCTGACATCAACTGTGCCGATCACTGATGACCGGGGCGCCTCCTGAGCAGGCGGTCCATGGGACAGCCGTCGAGAGCGGCGTTCGGGTCACTGCACGTCCACGAAGTCGCCGGTCGCCTTGACGGCCGGGGTGGTGGAGGTGCCTGCGAAGTCCCAGCGCCAGTAGCCGTCTTCGGACGTGGGGACCGTGGTCGTCAGGCTGCCGGTACTGGAGGTGTACACAGTCTTGATGGTCGTGTAGGTCGTGGTGCCGACCTTGCGGAACTGGAGCTTGACCGGCTGGTTGGTGTAACCCCGGTAATCGAGATTGTCCCAGTCGGCCCGGGTGAGCTTGCCGGTGACGGTGAGGGTCTTGCCCTTGGCAATCGGTTCCGGGCCTGCGTCCACGGTGAGTTTGGAGTGCCGCTGCAGACGGGTCGTGGTGTAGCTCGCCGACTGGGTCCAGCTGTCGTCATTGGCCACCCCCTGCACACTGACCTTCCAGGTGCCGGCGTGGGCGTTGGTGAGTGCGGTGCCGCCGTACCTCCAGTCAGGTTCGAGGGAGATCGTCTGCGAGCAGGTGGAGGTGGTGGCACTCGAGGAGACGCAGTCCGCATGGGAGTAGTACTGGTTCGACACGATGCGATCGTCGTAGGTTTCGTAGGGGTTCGCACCATCCGGTCCACGCCACAGGACGAAGTCCGCGTCCTGGATGCCCGACGGGTGGGTGAAGGTCCCTGAAACCGTGATCGTCTTGGCGTAGAGACCGACCACGATGTTCTTGCCACCGTCGAAGGAGACGTTGTTGATTTGGACGTCGGTCTGGGTCGCGTCCGCGTAGGCACCGGGGGCGGCGAAGCCGGCCAGCGCGGCGACGGCACTGAGCAGAGCAAAGGCAGCGCGCTTGTGCATGTATCTCCTTCACGGAGGGAAGAGCGGGAACCCGCCGAGCGGGAGCAGCGGGCAGTTGAAGCCGGTCAGGGACCGGCGACGGACTTGATCGTGTACGGGAAGCTTTCCTGTTGCCAGATCACCGTGAACCGGGAGGTCGGGCGGGTGTCGACCTGGGGTACCCGACCGTCCGACGTGAGTGTCTTCGTGGTGCCGAAGGTGCCGGAACGGCTGATCAGGCGGGCGCTGGTCTTGGTGTAGCTGTACGGGGGCGTCGACTTGGGGACGACCGTGTGGAAGACCAGCATGCCGTCACCGTCGTCGTCGAGGGCCAGGTCGGGGCGGTCGCCGAGACCCAGGCTGGTGACGGCGCCCCGGGCACCGGCCGCGGACAGGTGGCGGCCGAGCAACTCGAGCTTGCCGGTGCTGTTGTAACGGGTCCACACGATCATCGAGTCGCCGTCGAGGTCGGTCGCGAGGGCGTGGTGGAAGCCCACGTTGTCCGTGGAGGCCGAGATGCGCAGCGGGGCCGCCAGCGTGCCGGTGCGGCTCCAGCGCGAGGCCCAGACCTGGGAGCGGTCGCCGCCGCCGGAGTGGTAGGTGATGACCGCGTCGCCGTCCTGGTCGACGCCGACCCGCACCATGCCGAAACCGCCGTACGACGCGATCGGCGAGGTGAGCATCTTCGTCGAGGAGACGGACGTCGACGTGATCCGCCTGGCCACGACGTCCGAGGTGCGCGCCCAGGCGACGACGAACTGTCCGCTGCGGTCCACGCCGATGGCCGGCTTCTCCGCCGAGCCCGAGCCGAGGGTGATGGGCGCGCCGAGCGTGCCGTCGAGCTTAAGGCGGCGGGCGACCGCGTACCAGCTTCCGTCGCGGATCTCCGTCCAGGCCGCCATCGCGGTGCCGCCCGGGGTCACGGCGACCACCGGGGTGGTCGCGGGCGCCGACGTGGACAGCTTCTGCAGCGGTCCGACGAGGCTGCCGGAGGCCGAGACCCGCCGGCCCACGACCTGGCTGTCCTGTTGCCAGACCACCGCCGAGTCGCCGGTGTCGTCGGAGGCGGCCTCCGGCCAGGACGGCGCGGCACCGTCGGGCGACAGGGTGCGGATCGCTGTCACCGTACCGCTCGCGTTCTTCACTCTGGCCTGGATCCGGTAGTAGCAGCCCGGCGTCGACAGGTCGCAGGCATTCCAGGCCAGCAGGGCGTCGCCCTGCCGGTCGACCGACACCGTGGGGGAATCGTCAGGGGTCCAGCCGGAGGCCGACACGTTCCACGTCGACGTCCACGCCGCCTCGGCGTTCATGGCCATCGTCGCGGTGACCGCGATCCCGGCCGCCGCGGCGACGGAAACCCCGGCAAGAACCCGACGCTTCACCGAACGCCGATGACGTGCTGCACGCGGAGCCAACCTCCTCCTCCAGTTCATTCTCGTGACTTGGGCGCAGCCGTCACACAGGCTGCCCGCAATACCCAGCGCACCTGCATGCTCAAACGTCACATGCGATACGGACGGGCTGACCGAGGCCACCTGTCATCACCTGCCGTCCGGTACCGCCCTTGCGGGGGCCTCAGCCGCGCTCGAATATCCGCCACGTCGCCTGTCCAGATAGGCCGAGACGCCCTGCTCGTCGCCCCGTTCGCGGATCACCGGCACGGTGCGGGCTGTCAGGGCCGTGGAGACGCCACTGATTTGCGGACCGTTGGGACAGGTGCCACACCACGAACAAAAGCCGGGGCACCTCTCCGTGCCCTGGAAGAAAGCGCAGGCCAGGCCATGAAACTGACCGAGAACACCCACTCCTCCGTCCGACTGGAGAAGGACGGCCGCACCCTCGTCCTCGACCCCGGCCTGTTCAGCGCTCCGGACGAGACAGCGGGCGCCGACGCCATCCTTGTCACCCACGAGCACACCGACCACTTCCACGAGGACCGCATCCGGGCCGTCCTGGAGGCCAACCCGGCCGCCGAACTGTTGAGCCAGTCCGCCCTCACCGGCCAACTCTCGGCCGCCTTCCCCCGGCCGCGTGCACACCACTGCACACCGTGGGCCAGGGATCCAGGGTCAGGCAGGAGGACGAGTCAAGGGGGGAATGCTGACTCTGAGTTGGTCCATCGCCGCGGTGGCTGCTCACGGAAGCCCTGCGGCAATGGGTCCGCCAAGCCGTGGCCGACCAAGGCGACCGGCCTGATCTGCTCAGCACGGCCGAAAAAAGCGAATCGGACCAACTCTGCAAGGAAGCTCCGAGTTGGCCGGGTCTGAGGCACGGCGGTCGCGGCCGAGGGCCCCGCGGTCGTGGCGGCCAAGGTCTGAGAAGGGGTTCAGACGGGGGGCAGATGGCGGCTCACGAGGGCCCGCAGCCGCTCCGCGTCCTGTGGAGAGCGCAGCCCGCGCTTGGGCAGCACCTCCACGAGCAGGATGTTCGGGTCTTGGCTGAGCAGCACCACGTGGTCGCGAGTCTCGCGGTAACCGCGGAAGACCGACCAGCGCTGTACGAGCGTCACGTGCGCGGTCTCGGCCGCGATCCCCGTCTCGCTCACGGACGTGCGGTAATCGCCCTGCCAGGAGACTGTGCGCAACGCGTGGTGGGCCTGGAGGTGGGGGATCGACCAGATCAGGGCGGCGCAGAAGACGGCGGTCACGAACGACTGCGCGGAGCTTTCCGGTGCGGTCACCACCAGCACGGCGCCAGCCCCGAACAGCCCCGTGCAGCCCCACCTGACCAGGTGGAGGCGCCGACGGCGCTCACGCACCCGGACGCCCGCGAGGAGGTCGGCGCGCGTCGGCCGGTAGACCAGCTCGACCGTGTCCTGCCTTCCGTCCCGCCCCATGTCCACGACCATGAACCGGGATCGTACTGCCCGTGCCGGACGCCGGATCCAGCTACGTCGGGCAACGCTGGATCTCGGCGTTCGCCAGCACGAGGAGAGCCCGCAGGAGCGTGGTCGCGTGGCGGGCGTTCTTGCGGACCTTGGTGAGGACCGCGCCACTTCTCGAGGGCGGCGAAGCCGTGCTCGTTTGCCGCCTTCCGCCGAACTCAACAGCCGCCCACGCGAGAATCGCGATTCCGGTCCACTCGGTCTCGGCCCGCTTCCGGCCTCTGCTTGCGGTTCCGCCGCGGACAGGGGGCCATCGCCGGCCCCGGTGCTGCGGTGAGCCGGGGCTGGTGTTCTCATGCCGGTTGTGGGCGTGATCGTCAGCCGGTGATCATTCGGCGCGTTGCCGGTTCGCCGGCCTCATGGATGCCGCCGCCCTCGAGACCGTCGCGGACCTCGGTCCCTCGGCGCTTGGCGGCCTCCCGGCTGTGTGCCGCGCCGCGTGATCCACCGGTGTGACGTCTGGGAGGACGTTTGCGCTGGATAAGCGCCGCCTGTCGATCATGGCAGTGGCAGTGACGAGCACAGCACCTGACCGCTGTGCTCGTCGTGCCTTCCGCGGAGCTCACCTCCAGACGACGTCCTACTGAAGGAAGCGACCCACCACGTGCGCATAAGACAGTTCGCAGAAAGAGCGGCACTTTCCGCTGCTCTGAGCCTCTCGTTCCTCGGCCTCGGAACGACCGCGGCCGCCGCGGACACCAGTAGCTCACTGCCGATCAGCTCGTATCGGGACATAGCCGTCGACGCAGCTCATCAGCAGGTCTTTCTCAGTGACCCGTTCGGTGACAGCGTTCTGGTGACGGACTACACGGGCCAGGTCGTAAAGCAGATCAGCGGTGCGGACGGCGCCTGGGGATTCGCGCTGTCCAGCGACTCCAGGACGCTGTACGTGGCGCTCCGCGACGCCGGCGCGATCGCCGCGATCGACACCGTCACCCTGCAGGAGACCGTCCGGTACGACACCGGCACCGGCGCGGGTGCCTATGCCGGTCCGACCTCCCTCGCGCTGGCCGGAGGCAGGATCTGGTTCGGCTACAGCCTCGACACCTGGAGGGGCGCCCTCGGCTCCCTGGACCTGAGCGGCGCGCAGCCGGTCGTCACCCGGGGCCAGGGCCTCGACACGTTCCGCGGCTCGCCCCGCCTGGCCGCCACGCCGCAGGATCCGAACACTCTCGTGGCAGCCGAGTCCGACGGCAACGCAGCCGCCGTGGCGGTGTACGACGTGAGTACCGGTCAGGCCGACACCCAGGCGAAGCGCGTCGATCCAGGGCCGGACGGATGCGAGAGCCTGCAGGACGTCGCCCTGACACCGGACGGCCGACAGGTCGTCGTCGCCTGCGCCGCGGCCCATTACCACCAGGTGTTGCGCACAGCCGACCTGGCGGACGACGGCATCTACACCACCAGTTGGTCCCCCACCGCGGTGGCCATCGCCCCCGACGGCACGATAGCGGCGGGCGTCTACGGGCCATCCTGGCCCGACGTGCAACTGTTCGCGCAGGGCAACCCCACGGCCTACACGGCCTGGGATTTCCCGGAGCCCTCCGATTACGCCGACACCACCCTCGTGTCCGGCGGTCTGGCCTGGGCTCCGGACGGCAGCCGGATCTTCGCAGTCACCGAGACCAGCGGCTCTTCGTCCCTGACACTGCAGGTCCTGAATCACCCGCAGGTCGCCACCACCGTCACCGTGCAAGCACCCGCCTCGTCACCCCGGAACCAGAACCTCACCCTCACCGGAAAGCTCGAAGCGCCCGTGGGCTTCGGCGCTGGAAGCACCGTCGACATCTGGCGGATCGACGACCCCATGGCGGGTGAGGGCACGCTGATCGGCTCCGCGACCGTCGCCGCGGACGGCACGTTCAACTACACCGACCAGCCGAAGGCCAAGGGCGATGTCCAGTACACCGTCCAGTACTACGGCGACGCGCGGCACGCCTACGCCTATGGCTCGGTCACGGTCAACATCACCTCGGACTGAGTCCCTTCCACTTTGCGTCACAGGCTCGGCTCGGACCCTGCAGGCTGCATCCGACGCAAGGAGCCGTACCGGCTGACGCGGCTGATGTACTCAAGGGGTCGTTGCAGCACGTGGTGAGTCGGTCAAGCCGCGAGCAGCTCAGACAGGCGCTCGGCTGGGATTTCCCAGCCGAGCGTTCTCGCGTGGGCGGCTGTTGAGTTCGGCGGGGACAGCACTCATCAGGCTCCCGGGATCGACCCGTGCACTCGCGACGGCGCTCCCGAGCACGCCATGACCGCACCCCAGCCGCCGGCCACCCGGACACGCAGGCCGAACAGCAGCAGCGACGCAGTCCTGGCCGGCGCCGACGTCACAACAGCCATGTGCGGCCGCAACGGCACATCGAGGACCAACACGGGCATCAAGCACCCTGGGCGCAGGGTGAGTCGCACGGGCGGCCCGGCAGCCCTCACCGTCTCCCCGTGCCCACAGCGTGCCCGTAAGGGCGGACAACCACGGTCAACAGCGGTGCGATCCGACCCGCACGGCCGCCCCGAGGGAAGGCATCCGCGCAGGTCAGCGCCATAGAAACCGCCCAAGCGCCGTCGCTTCCCAAGCTGAGAGTGCGCCAACGTCGCTCCGGCCAAGTTGGCTCCGTCGACCGCTCTATACAGTGCACGGCGAGGGGGCGACATGGTCGATCAGAACTGGGACGACGACACCGACTACCACCAAGCCGTAGGGCGGGCATGGGTCATGGTGGCGATCGCTTCTTGCTGCTCGCTGGTGGTTATCGGGCTCGTGGCCGCCGCTGTCTTCGGCGCGGGCATCTTCATGGCTCTCACGGAAGCTCTCAGCAGATGAGCGTGCTGCGGTACAGCAGCGAAGTACAGCAACCCCAGCAACCGGCAGTGCACGTCGGCGGCATGATCGGCTGGGTCAACCAGATCGAGCCGGAAGCCGGTCTACTGACCTGGGTCCGTCCCCCACCGCCAAGGGTTCGGAGGGGCTTCCCCGGCCCGCGACGGGTGAGCGGCCCGCCGGTCTGCCGCTACTCGCAGACCGTGCCGTCCTTCGGCACCTTGCCGTCGAGCAGATAGGCGTTCACCGTGTTCGTCACACAGCTGCTGGTGCCGTACGCTCCGTGCCCCTGCCCCTGGTAAATAAGCTCCACGCCGACGTCTCCGCCGAGCCCGTCGGCCATCCGCCGGGTTCCCTCGTACGGGGTGGCCGGATCGCCGGTGGTACCGACGAGGAGGATCGGCGGGGAGCCCTCGGCGGCGACCTGAGGATCCCTGGCCTCGCCCTTGACCGGCCAGTCGGTACACCAGATCAGGCCCCAGGCCGCGGACTCACCGAAGACTGGGGAGGCCTTGCGAAACTCGGGCAGCTTCGCCTTCACGTCGTCGACCGTGTAGCGCTGCTCGCTGTCCGCGCAGCTGATCGCCTTGAGGGCGGGAAACAGATTGCTGTAGTGGCCGTTGGAGTCGCGTTCGACGTACAAGTCGAAGAGGAGGAGCAGCGTGTTCCCGGTCTTCTCCTGCTCGGCTTCCTGGAGGGCCTGCGTCAGGTAGGGCCAGCTGTCCTGGGAGTAGAGGGTCTGAGAGATGGCGGCTTCCGCCATGTCCTGGGTCAGCTTGCGGCCGTCGTCGGTGGGCAGCGGCCGTGCGTCGAGCCGTTTCAGCAGATCGGTGATCTTCCTACGGCCCTCCTCGACGCTGCTGCCGGTCGGACAGCCCGGCTCCCACGCACAGTCCTCCAAGTAGTTGTCCAGCGCGAGCTGGAAGCCCTTGGTCTGGGCGAGGAGTTTCTGCGCACCGTCCTGGGTGGGGTCGACGACGGCGTCGAGAACGGCCTGGCCCACGTTCTGGGGAACAAGTGGGCGTAGACCCCGCCGAGTTCGGTGCCGTACGAGGCGCCGAAGTAGTGGAGTTTGTCGTCGCCGAGGACTTGACGCAGCAGGTCCATGTCGCGGGCCGCGTTGGTCGTGCCGACGTGCGGAAGGACCTTGCCCGAGTTCTTTTCGCAGGCCGCCACGGACTTGTCCAAGAGCGCGAGGGCGGCCTTCAGCTCTTTGTCGTTGTCGGGGGTGCCGTCGACCTGGTACGCGGCGTCAGTGGCCTTGTCGTTCAGGCAGCGCACAGGCGCGCTGGCGCCGACGCCGCGCGGGTCGAAGCTCACCAGGTCTTAGCGGGCGTGCAGATCGCGGTAGTCCTTCACGGCCTGGGGGAGGACGGAAACGCCGGACTCTCCGGGGCCGCCGAAGTTGAAGACAAGTGAGCCGATGCGCGTCTGTCCGTCTTCCGGGCGCGCCTTCGCGCGGATCAAGGCCAGATCGATGGTGTCGCCGCCCGGATCGGCGTAGTCGAGCGGGACCTTGAGGGTGGCGCACTCCCAGGGCGTGCCGTCCGGCAGCTTTTCTGGCGCTCCGGCATCCGCGCCCTGCAGGGTCGTGGGGGCCGGGCAGCTCTTCCAGTCCGGCTTCTGTCCGGTGAGCGATTCGGGCAGGGATGCGCCCGGGCTCGCGGACACAGAGGTGGTGGGGGATTCGACCCCGCCGCCTTCGTGCGCCCCGGCCGGCCGCGTCGCGGGGGCTGTTGCAGGCGAGCCGGCGTACAGGGCGGTCGACAGCACCCCGCAGGCACCCAGCGCCGCCATCCCGCCGCGCAGCCTCCGCCTGGGTATTCGGCCAGTGTCTCGGACAGCGATCATCGCCACGCCTTCCTGGTGCGCCCGTGCGATGCATGGGCCTGTCGGATGCGGCTTCACAACGGACTCGGGACACCCGGCGTCGGGATCGGTCCCCCCGGCGCCTCCCGTCTGCCGAGCCGTGCCCGGGGCCTGTCCCGGAGCGGTCTGCCGCCTTTTGCACCCCGCTGTGTCATCAGTCCATCACGTGCTGTGTTCGCAGGGCGGTCCGAGGGGGCCGAATGCGTGAATCGCGCTGAGTGATACGGCCAGGCTGTGCCACCCTGTCGCCGTGCCGACTGACGCCGCCGCGTGACAGAAAGCGCCCGCCGACACCTGATCAAAGACCGGCTGGCCCAGCGACGACCGCACGGGGGCCTCCTCTGTTGCGTCGCATCCAGGACGGGACGTATCCCTCGCGGACGCGAGTGCCGTCAGTCATCCAGATCACTGCCGAGTTCGGGATCGCTGCTGCGGCCGCTCAGAAGGTTCTCCAGGGTCTGCGACGAGAAGGTCTCATTTACACCGAGCCCGGCCTCGGCTCCTTCGTCGCCGAGCGGCCCGCGAAGCCCGCGGATGAGAGCGAGCCGCAAGGTGGGATCCAGCGCGGCGGAAACGATCCGCTCATTACCCAGCGCACCTGCATGCTCAAACGTCACGGTGCGGCGCGGAGGGGCTGTGCCGGCAAGCCAGGAGGTGGGCAGGCAGGGCTGTCGGTCGTCAATCCACGCTCGGCCATGCAGCGGGGCGGGGGCACCAACACCGCGGAGACCACCGCGTCGGACGATGCCATGACATCGAGCACAAAACGAAGGCGCCCGAGGTCGAGCCGGCGCAACGCCGGGCCGTGGTCAGCAGCAACGACGAGGGAGACCGCGAGCAGGAGAAGCCGCCACTGGGCCATCACCGGGCGGCGCATTGTGCGGGGCAGTTCTGCCAGGGAGGCGTGCAGCCGCTCACAGTGGAACGGGACGTGGCGCTGCTCGTCGGACAGAATCCGTCCCGCCACATCCGAGGTGAGCGAATCCTGGGCACCATCGCGCAGGGCCCGGTAATAACGCAGCGCCACCACTTCCGCGATCATCAGCACCAGCAGTTCCATGCGCAGGCCCATGAGACGCCGCAACCGTACGAAGACCGTGTCGCTCCAGTGGCCGGCCAACGGCGGTATGCCACCCGCAGCCAGCAGCCGAGCGAGTAGACGGGCGTGGTTTTGTTCCTCGGCGATGAAGAGCCGGACCGCCTGCGCATAGTCGGCGTCGCCGGCCTGGTCCGCTTTGCCGACCAGGTTCGCGCCATCACCGTCCTCGCCTACCTGGAAGCGCTGAATACTGGCCCACACCGCCGGATGCAGCGTCGCCCCGCGCCCCCAGTCCGGGTCACTCCGGGCGTGCCTGCGCTCCCCCTCGTCCTCGAACCGCTGTGTCCACTTGGCGAACTCGCCCGTATCCACTCGGTCACCCCTCTCCGGGACACGGCCACCGTGTCCCGGAGAGGGACGACGCCGACAGACACCAGACCGTTCCGCTGCCGCCCGACGGCCTTCGGTCCTGTGGGCCTTCGGGACCAGCCGGTACGCGTGCACCGGCGCCACCGAGGCAAGGCCACGTGGAGGCGGTGCTTCAAGCGGATTCCGGTTGTGCGGCGGGGGTGATGTTCTGGTTGGCGTGGAAGATGTTGTCCGGGTCGTAGGTCCGCTTGACCTGGGCGAGGCGGTCGTAGTGGTTGCGGTATGTGGCACGGACCCGGCCCGGGGCCTCGCCCTCGCCGAGGAAGTTCACGTACGAGCCGCCCATGGAGTACGGGTGCATCTCCTCCCAGTAGTCGACACACCACCGCCTGATGGTCTCGGCATTGGCCGGATCGGGATCGACACCGGCGAAGACGCCGGACCAGACGGCATCCCGGTAGCCCCATGCGGTGTCGTCGGGGCCCACTCGGTGGGCGGCGCCGTCGACGGGGTACAGGTGCATCAGCGACAGCGGGGTGGGGAGGTTCTCGCCGTGTTTGAGGTGTACGGCGACGGCGGCGTCCGGGATGCTGTCGAAGAAGTCGCCGCGCCAGTACCACTGGTATCCGGTGGGGATCAGTTCGTCGAGAGTGCTCTGCAGCGCGGGGTACGGCACCGGTGACGTGAAGTGGAAGGCAGGCGGTCCCGGCTCCTGCGCCGGCGTGAGCGCCTCCTCGAAGCGGCTCAGGTCACCGGTGTGACACCACACGACGCCGCACACCTTCAGGCCGTGGATCTCCTCCGGGAACGGCGGGGCCGGCGGGATGGTGAAGATCGTCAGGAAGCCGTAGACGTCCTCCGGTGCCTGCGGAAGGAAGTCGCGGTACCACGTCAGCACCTCAGGGGTCCGGTCGACCGGCCACACGGTGATTCCGAACCCGATCGTGTCCACCGGGTGGAGGCGGTACGTGAACGAGGTCACGACCCCGAAGTTGCCGCCGCCACCGCGCAGGGCCCAGAACAGGTCCGGGTGTTCGGTTTCGCTCGCGGTGACGAAGCTGCCGTCGGCCAGTACGACGTCGGCTGCGAGCAGGTTGTCCACCGTCAGGCCGTGCTTGCGGGTGAGGTAGCCGTGGCCGCCGCCCAGTGTCAGGCCCCCGACGCCCGTCATGGAGATGATGCCCGAGGGGGTCGCGAGCCCGAAGGCGTGGGTGGCGTGATCGAGGTCGCCGAGCTGGCTGCCGCCGCCGACCTGGGCGGTCCTGGCGGCAGGGTCGACGCGTACCCACCGCATCGGGGACAGATCGATGGTGACACCGCCGTCCACGAGGCAGAGGCCGGGGCCGCTGTGCCCGCCTCCCCGGACGGCCAGTTCCAGGCCCTGATCACGGATGACCTTGATGGCGGCGATGACATCCCCGGCATCGACGCAGTGGGCGATCGCGGCCGGACGCTTGTCGATCATCGCGTTGTAGACCTTGCGGTCCTGGTCGTAGTCGGGGTCCTGGGGCCCTGTGACCGGGCCGCGCAGCGCGGTCCTCATGGCTTCCAGAGTTGAGGTGTTCATGGAGATCTCCCACCCGGCTCACTGGTTGGTCGGCCGCCACAGCCCCGGCATCCGCCCGCCGCACACCGCGGTGCTCACCTGACCAGCGTCCCGCCGACTCGGGTGCCCTGCAATCCGTACCCTCAGCAGGGCGTCGGCTTCCGTTGTCGTCTCTCGTGAAGGTCGTCCGACCGGAGCGGGAGAGGGGCCGGTGGTGCTCGCAGGTGATGAGCCGTCAGTCACCGGGGTGGGAGCAGGAGATCCGCGATGACACCGGTGCAAGTCGACCGGCTGTCCCTGCTGTTCGGTCAGCGCTCGGTGCAGGCAGGGTAGGAAGAGCCGCGGTAGCAGGAGTCGTAGTCGTCACGGGTCACGAAGAACGTCTCCTCCTCGCCGTCCGACGTGCGTACGGTGAGCTCGTTGATCTCGGCCCCCATGCCCGTGTACGTGCGTTTCTTGTCGATGACGCGTCCTGGCGGTCCCTCCTCGTAGCCGCACGCGGTCACGAGGGTGAGGAGGGCGGCGGCGAGGAGGGTCGCAGGAGCAGTGGCGGCGGTGCGGTGCTTCATCGGGTCAGCTCCCGTCGCGGGCCGATGTCTCCACAGCGGACAGGCGCGATCTCCTCTTGCTCGCGGATCCGCAGGGGCATCGTCCCATCACGGGCCCGGGACGGGTCCCCATCAGACGCCTCGCTCCGCGGCAACTTGGCGGGCGAGGATCACCCGTCTGCACCGGTTGCGTACCCCATATGGGTGATTACAGTGAGATTTGACCGTATGTGAATTCCACCCCAGAGGGGGTAGATATGCCCGCTTCGAACAGACGACGGGTCGTCGCCCTGAGCTCGGCTCTTATCGCCGCAACCGTCGTCCTCACTCCGGTCAGCGTTCAGCAAGCAGCCGCGGCCACACCGAGCCAGACTCAGGTCAGTACAGCTTCCACCGCCCCTGAGCAGTACCGGGACCGGGACTACCGGCGGGGCTTCAGGGACGGCTTCCGATTCGGATTCCGCGTGGGCCTGCGGGACTGCCATCGGTACGACCGGCATGACTGGCGCGACCGGTACGACGACAACTACCGACGAGCCGCCGCTGTTCCGGATCGGTACCAGGACTATCGGGACTATCGACGGGGCTTCAGGGACGGCTTCAGAGCGGGATACCGCCAGGGTATGCGGGTGTGCTGAATCCTCCGGGTCGGCCCAGGGAGGTCCTGGGCCGGCTCGCTCACGGTTCGACCCGCGCTGAGGTCGGTGTCACCGACGGTTCCTGAGTGGGGAGTGCCGGGCTGGTCGGGGTGCCGGGTTCGTCGGGCAGAGGGCTTGTGGTGGGGCGAGGGGTGGCGGGCTCGGGCCGCGTTGACGGGGGGCGGGACGGCGAGGGAGTGGAGGGAGGCGGCGTCGCAGGGCCGCTCGCGGGTGGGGGCGCGAGAGGGACCGTCGGGGATCGGGGTGTCTCGGGTGCCGCCAGATGGAGGGGGAGTGCGATGAGGGCGGCGACCGCGCAGGACACGCCGACCCCGGCGGCGGTGCAGAGCAGGCGGCGGCGGGTCGCGGCGCGGCGGATCGCCTCGTATCGGCCCGGGGGTGGGCCGAGGTGGTCGGAGGGGGGCCGCAGGAGCACCGCGAGGGGGTCGTCGGGGTCGAACTCCGGGCCGTCGTCAAAGCGTGTGGTCAAGGCTTCTCCTCAGGTGGGCGCGGAGCAGTTCGCGGGCCGCGTGGAGGTCGGCCTTGACGGTTCCTTCCTTGCGTCCGGTCAGCACGGACACCTCCCGGATCGGCATGTCAGCGTAGTAGTGGAGGAGGATCGGGACGCGGAGTCGTTCCGGCAGGGACTGCACGAGCAGGCGTACGGAGGGGTCGGCCTGTTCGGGGTGGGGGCGGACGGCGGCTTCCGTGGTCGCACGGCGCATGGCCCTGCGCTCGCGCTCCAGCTTGCGCCAGTGGTCCCGGACGAGGTTGGCCGCGGTGACGTAGAGGAAGCCGCGGGGTTCCTCCACGGACGTCCAGCGGGCCCAGAGCCGGGTGAACGCCTCCGAGGCGATCTCGTGGGCCGTCTCGTCGTCGTCGACGAGACGGCGGCACCAGCCGGCGAGACGCGGGTAGAGGGCGGCGAACAGCTCGGACGCTGCCTTGTCGCGGGACCGTTTCAACGCTCTCCATGGTCGTGAGGGCACGTCGTCGTGGGCAGACGTGCTCAGGAAGTCGTGGCGCTCAGCGTGGCGAAGGCGATCACGTTGTCGCGGTACTCGTCGCCGGTGCGGGGGCCGCCGCACGTGATCAGACGTAGTTCCGGACGGTTCACGTTCCCGTAGACGTCGTCGGCCGGGAAGTCCGCCTTGGCCACCGTCCGTACGGTGCTGACGGTGAACACCGCCGCCGTGCCGTTCTCCAGACGCGCGACGATCCGGTCGCCCCGGTGCAGGCGTGCGAGGTGACGGAAGACCCCGTCCCCGTAGGGGCTGACCGTGACATGGCCGAGGATGACCGACGGGCCGATCTGACCCGGTGTCGGCGAGTGCCGGTACCACCCCGCCCGGTCGTCCGCCGTGATGGGCGGCACCTGCACAGTGCCGTCCGGCGCCAACCCCAGCTGCATGACCGGGGTGTCGACGCCGATGGCCGGGATCCGCAGCCTGACCGGGGTCGAACGCCCCAGCGCCTGCGCCGGCTTCACGGTGGGCCGCTGCTGCGGGCTCCGGGGGCTTGCGGTCGTGGCCCGGCCGCTGCAGCCCATGAGCAGCGAGGCCGTCGCGGCGGTGGCGAACGCGCGCCTGGAGAGCGGGGTCATGCTCCGGTCGCCCGGCGGCGGCGTACGACGAAGAACGCGGCGCCGCCGACGCCGAGCACCGCGGCAGCGGCGCCGCCGATCACCCCGTCATCGGTCCCGGACCGCTTGGAGGCCGCCATCACTCCGGTGTCGGGCGCGCCGCTCGGTACGACGGAGACCTGGCTCTCGGCCGGCGCCGGGGTCGGGCCGGTGGTGGCCGGAGGGCGGGTCGGTTCGGCGGTGGGGGCCGGGTCGGTGGTGGCCGGGGGACGGGTCGGGTGGGCCGTGGGGGCCGGGGACGGCCCGTCGGCGAACGCGGGTGCGGTGCTCGCCAGTACCGCGGTGCACGCAAGTGCCATGGCGCTGAGGACAGTTCGGCGCATTGAATCGCTCTCAATCGTCGGGCCGCCCGGGATGCGGCGGGGTGAGTGACGGATCGAGCGGAGAGACGAGGCGGCGGCGGAGCAGGTTGTAAAGAGCTGGCAAAGCGGTTGGTTGGCTGGTCAGAGGGCGTAACAGGGGCATTGTCAGTGGCTGCCCCTACGCTCGGAGGCAATGGCACAGATGTGGCGGTGCTCGGGGCTGCGGTGGGCGGCCGGTGGGCCCGAGTTGGTGTGGAGCGGGGGGCGCGCGAGCGCGCTGGCCTGGGGGAAACGGGTGGCCTTCGGGGTCGTGGAGGGGGGTGTGCGGACGTGCGTGGGTGCGCGGGGGCATGCGTGTCCGGGGAGGGCCGGCGTGCCGGGACGCAGTACCGGGGCGCGGTGCGAGGAGTGTGCGCGGTTGGACCGGGCGCACTCCGTGGCGGCCGATGCGGTTCCCGACGATCCGCGGCCGTATCACGTGTACCTCGCGTGGTTCGGTCCGGGGATGGTGAAGGTGGGGATCACTGCTGTCGAGCGGGGATCGGCCCGGTTGCTGGAGCAGGGGGCGGTCTGTTTCAGCTGGCTCGGTGCCGGACCGTTGATGGCGGCGCGGCGGGCCGAGGAGCTGTTGCGGGCCGCGCTGCGGGTGCCGGACCGGATTCCGTACGCCGAGAAGCGGGCGGTACGGGCCGTGCTGCCGGGGACGGAGGCGGAGCGGGCGGCGGAGATCCGAGAGCTGCACGGGCGGGCGGTGACGCTCGGCGGGTGGCCGGAGTCGCTGGCGCGGGAGCCGTTCCGAGCGGTGGATCATGTGCGGGCGTTCGGGCTGGAGGGGGCGCCGCGCGCGGTCGGGGAGGTGAGCGAGCTCGTCGCCGGTGGGGTGGTGAGTGGGGAGTTGGTGGCTGCCGCCGGGCCTGATCTGCATCTGGCGACCGGAGGGAGGGGCGTCGTCGTTCTGGACACGCGGCTGATGACCGGGTGGGAGCTGGTTCCGGTCGGTGGCGGGGGCGCGGGCGGGGAGACGTCCGTGCCGGTGCGGGAGCTCAAGGGAGGGGGAGGGGGCGGGGTGCAGGACGGGTTGTTCTGATGCGGGCGGGCTGTGATGGCGCAGGTGGGCCGTGATGGCTTGTGGTGATCCGCTCGCAAGCGGTCTCTGCGGTCTCTGCGGTCTCTGCGGTCTCTGCGGTCTCTGCGGCCTCCGCGGCCTCCGCGGTCCTGCGGTCTCCGCGGTCCCTCCCGCGCCCTGCCCCGGCGTTCCCAGGAGCCTCCTGAGAGGTGCCTGTGTGCTTCTCAGGGAAATCACAGGTTGTCGAAAGGGCGCTCTCAGAGCGCGCCTTCATGGTGTCCATCATGACCACGACCTCGCCCCAAGGGCGCACCGAACTGCTGAGGCCGGACGGGAGCCCCGTCCGGGTGCTTGTTGTGGACGACGAGCTGTCGATCACCGAGCTGCTGTCCATGGCCCTGCGTTACGAGGGCTGGCAGATCCGGAGCGCGGGGGACGGCCAGGGTGCCGTCCAGGCCGCGCGTGAGTTCCGGCCCGATGCCGTCGTCCTCGACATGATGCTGCCCGACATGGACGGGCTGGCCGTTCTCGGGCGGCTTCGGCGGGAACTGCCGGACGTGCCGGTGCTGTTCCTGACCGCGAAGGACGCCGTCGAGGACCGCATCGCCGGGCTCACCGCCGGAGGCGACGACTACGTCACCAAGCCGTTCTCCCTCGAGGAGGTCGTCGCACGGCTGCGCGGGCTGATACGCCGGTCCGGTGCCGCCGACCGGCGGTCCGACTCCATGCTCGTCGTCGGTGACCTCACCCTCGACGAGGACAGTCACGAGGTGACCAGGGCCGGCGAGAACATCCACCTCACCGCCACCGAGTTCGAGCTGCTGCGCTTCCTCATGCGCAATCCGCGGCGCGTGCTGAGCAAGGCGCAGATCCTCGACCGGGTCTGGTCGTACGACTTCGGCGGGCAGGCCAATGTCGTCGAGCTGTACATCTCGTACCTGCGCCGGAAGATCGACGCCGGGCGCGAGCCGATGATCCACACCCGGCGTGGGGCGGGCTATCTGATCAAGCCTGCGGCGTCATGAGCCGGCGACGACGGCCGCGGGCGGGCAAGCGCGCAGGCAAGCCGCGCACGCTGCGGACGCGGCTCGTCGTCGCGTCGTTGGTGCTGATCGCCGTGGTCTGCTCGGTGATCGGCACCGTGACCACGCTGGCGCTGCGGTCCCATCTGTACGACCAGCTGAACGGGCAGGTCGTCGAGGCCGGAAAGCGACTCTCGGGGCCCCCGCCCGGGAAACTGGACAAGGAGCTCGCCCTGGGCCAGGACCGGCTCGACGGCTTCATCACCAACGGCCCGACGCAGCCGGACACCGTGGCTGTGCAGGTCGGTGCGAACGGCGCGATCACCAGGGCGGTGGTCGCCGAGCAGGAGTCCGACGGCTTCAAGCGGGTGAAGGCCACCGAGCTGACCGCGGCCCAGCGGGCCGTGTTCGCCGACGTACCCACAACGGGCCACCACACCGTGACCGTCCCCGGCCTCGGTGAGTATCTGGTGCAGTACGTCCAGGGCAACGACGGCAACAACTACTACATCGCCCTGCCGACCGAAACGGTCGACGGCACCATCAACACCCTGATCCTCGTCGAGGTCAGCGTCACCGCCGCCGGTCTCGGCGCGGCCGTCATCGCCGGATATCTGCTCGTCGGTGTCGCGACCCGGCCCTTGCGCAAGGTCGCCGCCACCGCCACCCGCGTCTCCGAACTCCCCCTGCACACCGGCGAGGTCAACCTCAGCGAGCGCGTCCCCGAGTCCGAGACCGACCCGCACACCGAGGTCGGCCAGGTCGGCGCCGCACTGAACCGGATGCTGGACCATGTGCACGGCGCCCTGCACGCACGGCAGCAGAGCGAGACGCGGGTACGGCAGTTCGTCGCGGACGCCAGTCATGAGCTGCGCACGCCGCTGGCATCCATCCGCGGGTACGCCGAACTCACCAGACGCGGAAGGGAACAGGTCGGTCCCGACACCCGGCACGCGCTCGGCCGTATCGAGTCCGAGGCCGGCCGGATGACTCTCCTCGTCGAGGACCTGCTCCTGCTCGCGCGCCTGGACGCCGGGCGGCCGTTGCAGTTCGAGCAGACCGATCTCGTACCGCTCGTCGTGGACACCATCAGCGATGCCCGTGCGGCCGGCATGGAGCACAACTGGCGTCTCGACCTGCCCGACGAACCGGCCCTGGTCTCCGGGGACGCGGCACGGCTCCAGCAGGTGCTCATCAACCTGCTCGGCAACGCCCGCAAACACACCCCGCCGGGTACGACGGTCACCGCGCGCGTGCAGCGGCGCGGCCCCTGGATGTGCGTCGACGTCGAGGACAACGGCCAGGGCATCCCGGCCGACCTGCTCCCGCACGTCTTCGAACGGTTCGCCCGCGGCGACTCCGCGCGCTCCCGCGCCACCGGTTCGACCGGTCTGGGCCTTGCCATCGTGCAGGCGGTGGCGAGCGCGCACGGCGGTGCGGTGACCGTGGACAGCGTGCCCGGACGGACCGTGTTCACGGTGTATCTGCCGGCGTCGGCGCCCCAGCCGGTCGCCGAAACGAACTGGCAGTCGCACTCACAGGCACAGCACAGCGTCAGCACACGGGTGCAACAGGGGGCTTGACAAGAGTCGTTCCCATGCGAACCGACTCTTCTCCCGGCACCCTGCCAGCGCGGGAGCACCTCCCGGCCGCACCAGCCGGTACGCCTGTCCTGGACGTAGTGATTCCCGTCCACAACGAGGAGAAGGACCTCCAGCCGTGTGTGCTGCGGCTGCACCAGCACCTCGCGCGCACCTTCCCGTACCCCTTCCGCATCACGATCGCGGACAACGCGTCGACGGACACCACACCTCAGGTGTCGGCACGGCTGGAGGCGCAGCTTGCGGAGGTCCAGTCCTTCCGGCTGGAGCAGAAGGGCCGCGGGCGCGCACTGCGCACCGTCTGGTCGGCCTCGGACGCCCCGATCCTCGCGTACATGGACGTCGACCTGTCCACCGACCTCAACGCGCTGCTGCCGCTGGTGGCGCCGCTGATCTCCGGCCACTCGGACCTGGCGATCGGCTCCCGGCTGGCCCGCTCCTCACGCGTGGTGCGCGGCGCGAAGCGGGAGTTCATCTCCCGCTCGTACAACCTCATCCTGCGCGGCTCGCTCCAGGCCCGCTTCTCGGACGCGCAGTGCGGCTTCAAGGCGATCCGCAGGGATGTCGCCCAGGTGCTGCTGCCGCTGGTGGAGGACACCGGCTGGTTCTTCGACACCGAGATGCTGGTGCTCGCCGAGCGGGCAGGCCTGCGGATCCACGAGGTGCCCGTCGACTGGGTCGACGACCCCGACTCGACGGTGCACATCGTGAAGACGGCGACCGAGGATCTCAAGGGCGTGTGGCGGGTGGGCAGGGCGCTGGCCACCGGTTCGCTGCCGCTGGACCGGCTGACCAGGCCCTTCGGCGACGATCCGCGCGATCGCGAGCTGACCGACGTGCCCAGGGGGCTGGCCCGGCAGCTGCTCGGCTTCTGTGTGGTCGGCGGTCTGTCCACCCTCTTCTACCTGCTGCTCTACACCGCCTTCCGCGGCTTCACCGGTTCGCAGCTCGCCAACGCGCTCGCGCTGCTGGTCTCCGCGGTCGCCAACACCGCGGCCAACCGGCGGCTCACCTTCGGCGTGCGCGGCCGTGGCGGTGCCGTCAAGCACCAGGCGCAGGGCCTGGTCGTCTTCGGTATCGGCCTGGTCCTGACCAGCGGTTCCCTCGCCGCCCTGAACGCGGCGACCTCCCACCCCGGTCACTCCACGGAGCTGGCCGTCCTGATCGCCGCCAACCTCGCGGCGACGGTGCTGCGATTCCTGCTCTTCCGGGCGTGGGTCTTCCCGGACCGGCGTGAGCAGGACGCGTCGACGGCCGTCACCTCGCCCACCACCCCCTACCACTCGCCCACCCCGCACCAGCCGCACCCGCCGCTGCCCCACCGCTCGGCCAGGGCCCACCAGCCGTACGGCACAGACCACTTCCGCGCCGGTTCCGCCGCGGACCGCACCACCTGGGGGGACGCAACGGTGCAGCTGCAGCCGGTGCGCCCGAACGACACCGACCCGAGGGACTTCCGATGACGACAACGACCGTGCCGGCTCCGCCGGCCGACACACCGACGCCGCCCGCGCCCGACGAACCCGGGCAGAACTTCGTACGACGGCTCTGGCGCGGTCGGCCCGAGGATCCGCGCTGGATCCGCCCCGTGTTCCTGGCCACCCTCCTCGCCATCGGCGCGCTGTACACCTACAACCTCACCGCCTCCGGCTACGCCAACTCCTTCTACTCCGCGGCCGTCCAGGCCGGCAGCCAGTCGTGGAAGGCGTTCTTCTTCGGCTCGCTGGACGCGGCGAACGCCATCACCGTCGACAAGCCCCCCGCCTCGCTGTGGCCGATGGCCCTGTCGGTGCGGCTCTTCGGACTGAACTCGTTCGCGATCCTGTTCCCGCAGGTGCTGATGGCGGTCGCGACGGCGGGCGTGCTGTACGCGTCCGTGCGCCGCCGGTTCTCCGCCGGCGCCGGGTTCGTCACGATGGCGGTGTTCGCGCTCACGCCGGTCGCCGCGCTGATGTTCCGGTTCAACAACCCGGACGCGGCCCTCGCCCTGCTGATGGCGACCGCCGTGTACTGCACCCAGCGCGCCCTGGAGAAGGCGCAGACGAAGTGGCTGGTGTGGGCGGGCACCGCGATCGGCCTCGCCTTCCTGGTCAAGACGCTGCAGGCGTTCCTGATCCTGCCGGTGCTCGCCCTGGTGTACGTCGTCCTCGCGCCGACGAGCCTGAGGAAGCGCATCGGGCAGGTGCTCCTCGCCGGTCTCGCCATGGTCGTCGCCGGCGGCTGGTGGGTGGCGGTCGTCGAGCTGTGGCCTGCGTCCTCCCGCCCGTACATCGGCGGCTCGCAGAACAACTCCTTCCTGGAGCTGACCTTCGGCTACAACGGCCTCGGCCGCATCAACGGCGAGGAGACCGGCAGCGTCGGGGGCGGCGGCTGGGGTGAGACCGGCTGGGACCGGATGTTCAGCTCGTCCATCGGCGGTCAGATCTCGTGGCTGATTCCGGCCGCGCTGATCCTGCTGGTGGCGGCCCTGGTCCTGACACGGAAGCTGCAGCGGACCGACACCGTCCGCGCCGGCTTCCTCCTCTGGGGCGGCTCGCTGCTGATCACCATGGTGATCTTCAGCTTCATGCAGGGCATCTTCCACGAGTACTACACCGTCGCCCTCGCCCCCTGCATCGCCCCGCTGATCGGCATGGGCGCCGCGCTGCTCTGGCAGGAACGCGGCCGGATGCGGGTGTCGCTGACGCTGGCGGCCGCGATGACGGCCACCGCGGCCTGGGGATACGTCCTGCTCAACCGCTCCTCCGACTACTACCCGTGGCTGAAGTGGCTCGTCCTCGCCGGCGGTCTGGTCGCCGCGCTCGGCCTGGTCTTCGTGGGCCGACTTGGGCGGCAACTCGCCCGGGCTGTCGTCGCGTTGGGCTTCGTCGCCGGGCTGGCCGGGCCGACCGCGTACACGCTCACCACGCTGGGCGAGGGCCACACGGGGTCGATCGTGACCGCGGGCCCGTCCGTCCAGGGCGGCATGGGCGGCGGCCGTCCGGGCGGTGGAGGCATGGGCGGCGGGCCCGGTGGCGGTGGCATGCCGGGTCAGCAGAACCAGCAGAACGGACAGAACCAGCAGAACGGACAGCAGCAGGGCGGCGGCATGGGCCAGCCCCCGACCGGCGGCTTCCCCGGCCAGAACCAGCAGGGCCAGCAGGGCCAGCAGGGCCAGCAGGGTGGTCTGGGCCGGCAGAACGGGACCGGTGACGGCGGCGGCATGGGCGGCGCCGGCGGCATGGGCGGCCTGCTCAACGGCGCCTCCGTCAGCGACGAGGCCAAGGAACTGCTGGAGGAGAAATCCGGCGACTACACCTGGGTCGCCGCCGCCATCGGCGCCCAGAACGCCGCGAGCTACCAGCTGTCCACCGGCGACCCGGTGATGTCGATCGGCGGCTTCAACGGCACCGACCCGTCGCCGACGCTGGCCGAGTTCAAGGAGTACGTGGCGGACGGCAGGATCCACTACTTCATCGCCGGCGGCGGCATGGGCGGCGGCTCCGGCAGCGGTACGTCCTCGCAGATCACCTCGTGGGTCGAGGAGAACTTCAAGGAGGTCACGGTGGGATCCGCCACCTTCTACGACCTGACGCAGCCGACGAGTTCGAGCAGCAGCTGACCTACTCCCGACCGATTCCCGCCGTACCGGCTCTCCGCTTCCGCTTCCGTACGGCGGGAATCCGTGTTGTACGCCGTATAGGAACTGTTCTACGGTGTACAACATGTCGACGACCTCCCAGGCGCAGTCCCCGCAGCAAGCCCCGGGCGGCCACCCGCAGCGCTGGCTGATCCTCGGTGTCATCTGTCTCGCGCAGCTCACCGTGCTGCTCGACAACACCGTTCTGAACGTGGCGATCCCCTCCCTCACCGAGGAGTTGGGCGCGGCCACCTCCGACATCCAGTGGATGATCAACGCGTACTCACTGGTCCAGTCGGGTCTGCTGCTCACCGCGGGCAGCGCCGCCGACCGCTACGGCCGTAAGAAGATGCTGATCACGGGCCTGGCCCTGTTCGGCATCGGCTCGCTGGTGGCCGGACTGGCCGACTCCACCGGGCAGTTGATCGCCGCCCGGGCGGGTATGGGCGTCGGTGGCGCGCTGCTGCTGACGACGACTCTCGCCGTCGCGATGCAGATCTTCGCGCCGGAGGAGCACGCCAAGGCGATCGGCATCTGGAGCGCGGTCAACGCGCTGGGCTTCGCCTGCGGTCCGCTGATCGGCGGCTTCATGCTGGACCACTTCTGGTGGGGCGCGATCTTCCTGATCAACCTGCCGGTCGTGGCGCTCGGCCTGGCCGCGGTCGTGGCGCTCGTACCGGAGTCGAAAAATCCGCAGGGCGACCGGCCCGACCTGCTCGGTGCGCTGCTGTCCACCATCGGCATGTCGTCACTGGTGTTCGCGATCATCTCCGGGCCCGAGCACGGCTGGACGTCCGGCCGGGTGCTGGTGAGCGGGGCCGTCGCGGTCGTGGTGCTGGCCGCGTTCGCCTACTGGGAGAGCCGGATCCCGTATCCCATGCTCGACCTGCACTTCTTCCGCAACCAGCGGTTCACGGGAGCGGTCGCCGGCGCGGTGCTGATCACCTTCGGGATGGGCGGGGCGCTGTTCCTGCTCACCCAGCATCTGCAGTTCGTGCTCGGCTACGGCCCCCTGGAGGCGGGGCTGCGGACGGCGCCCCTGGCGCTGACCGTGGTGGCGTTGAACTTCACCGGTGTGGCGGCCAAGTGGACGACGAAGCTCGGCATGCCGGTGTCGATCGCGCTGGGCATGGTGCTGATGTCCGGCGGCCTGGTGTCGATCGCGACGCTCGCCTCCGGCGGATATGCCGGCACGCTGCTCGGACTGCTGCTCATCGGCGCGGGGTGTGCCATCGCCAACCCGGCCATGGCGCACGCCATCATGAGCGCGATTCCGCCGGCCAAGGCGGGTGTCGGCGCGGGGATCAACGGCACGCTGGCGGAGTTCGGGAACGGGCTGGGGGTTGCGGTGCTCGGCGCGGTGCTCAACTCGCGGTTCGCCGCGTTGATTCCGGTGGCGGCGAGTTCGTTGCCGGCGGCGCTGTCCTCGGCGGACGGCGAGGCGGAGCGGGGCCGGATCCTGGACGCGTTCTCCTCCGGACTGGAGAGCAGTCAGCTGGTGGGGGCGGTGGCTGTGTTGCTGGGTGGGTTGCTTGCGGCGGTGCTGCTGCGCCGGGCGGAGCGAGACGCGTGAGAGCTCGGGTGGCATTGTCGTCTTGCGGCTGCGGGATCGTCGTGGTTGTTCGCGCTCACGGTGGGGTCCCCCCGCTCGAGCGAAGCCGAGAGTGGGGGAGGAGCCGCATGTCGATACAGCCCCGCGCCCCTTACCGGCGTTGCAGCCTAGCCTTGTGACCAGTTGACCGGAGTGTCTAGGAAGGTGCGCCCATGGCGAAGGCAGCGGCCGGGCGTTCGGCGCGGAGCAGTGTCTGGCTGGAGGGCAAGGCACCCCGCGGCGGGCGTGGGGGCGGGCAGCCGTCGGGACTGGACCGGGAGCGGATCACCGCGGTGACGGTGCGGCTGCTGGACGCCGAGGGGCTGGCGAAGTTCTCGATGCGCCGGCTCGCCGCCGAGCTGAACGTCACCGCGATGAGTGTCTACTGGTACGTCGACACCAAGGACGACCTCCTCGAACTCGCCCTCGACGCCGCCTACGGGGAGCTCCGGCTGCCCGACCCGGACGCCGACGAGGACTGGCGCGACCAGCTGCGCGCGCTCGCCACCGAGTACCGTGCGCTGTTGGTGCGCCACCCCTGGCTGTCGCCGCTGGCCGGGACGTACCTCAACATCGGCCCCAACAGCCTCGCCTTCTCCCGCGTCGTCCAGCGGGTGATCCGCAAGACCGGGCTGCCGGCGCGCGGCGTCACGGGCGCCATCTCGGCCGTCTTCCAGTTCGTGTACGGGTACGGCACGATCGAGGGCCACTTCTTCGCCCGGGTCGCGGACTCCGGCATGACCCCGGACGACTACTTCCAGCACGCCATGAGCTCGGTGACCGAGGTGCCGGAGACCGCCGAGGTCATCCAGGAGTCCAAGGACATCATGGCGGCCCGCGGCGGCGACACGGTCGCGGAGATGCTGGACCGGGACTTCACCTTCGCCCTGGATCTGCTGGTCGCGGGCATCGAGGCGATGGTGGAGCGGGACTGACCGATCAGTCCCCCGTCCCGGACACCAGCCGCGCCGGAAAGCCCCCCGTCGCCACCGGACCCCACCGCTCCGGTGTGACCCGGATGATCGACTTGCCCTGCTTGACCATGGCCTGCCGGTACTCGTCCCAGTCCGGGTGCTCACCGGCGATGTTCCGGTAGTACTCCACGAGCGGCTCGACCGAGTCGGGCGTGTCGATGACCTCGGCCGTCCCGTCGATCTGGACCCACGGCCCGTTCCAGTCGTCGCTCAGGACGAGAACGCCGACCCGCGGATCCCGCTTGGCGTTGCGGGTCTTGGCCCGCTCCGGGTAGGTCGAGACCACGATCCGCCCCGAGTCGTCGACGCCGCAGGTCAGCGGGGATGCCTGCGGACTGCCGTCGGCCCGTCGGGTGAACAGGATGGCCCGGTGCCGGGGACGTACGAACTCCAGCAGCTCGTCCAGGGAGACACGGGTGTTGGTCGCGATGTTCGGTGCCATGGCGTCAGCTTAGGCTCCCCCCGTGCCTGCGCCGGCGGAAGAATCCCCGGACTTGATAGGCAAGTGTGCACTTGCCTATGGTGTGGTCGTGGCCGAAGAACTCTTCAAAGCCCTGGCCGACCCCACCCGCCGCACCATCCTCGACGAGCTCACGGAGAAGTCCGGACAGACACTGTTCGAGATCTGCTCACGGCTGAGCATGAAGCATCAGCTCGGCATCTCGCGCCAGGCCGTCTCCCAGCACCTCGCCGTGCTGGAGGCCGCCGGGCTCGTCGAGACCAGGCGGGAGGGCCGCTACAAGTTCCACGACCTGAACACAGCCCCGCTGCGGCAGATCGCCGAGCGATGGCACGTGCCCGGCGCATCCGGACCGGAGGAGAGCACCCCATGAAGATCCATCTGACCAGCGTCTTCGTCGACGACCAGGCCAAGGCCGAGCGCTTCTACACCGAGATCCTCGGCTTCGTGAAGAAGCACGACGTCCCGGTGGGCGAGAAGGACCGGTGGCTGACCGTCGTCTCGCCCGAGGAGCCCGGCGGCACCGAACTCCTCCTGGAGCCCGCCGGCCACCCGGCCGTCAAGACCTACCGCGACGCGCTCGTCAAGGACGGCATCCCGCTCGCCCAGTTCGCCGTCGACGACGTGAAGGCGGAGTACGAGCGCCTGCGCGGCCTCGGCGTCCGCTTCATCCAGGAGCCCGTGGAGATGGGCCCCGTCACCACCGCCGTCTTCGACGACACCTGCGGCAACCTGATCCAGATCGCGACACAGCCGCAGTAGGCGCCCTGGTGAACAGCTGTGCCGTCCGTCAGCCTGCCTGCAGGGGTACCTCCCCCTGCACCGCCTGGACGTCCAGCTCCACCTTCAGCGTCGCACCGATCGCGGCGATGCCCGCCTGGACGACCTGGTTGTAGTTCATGGCGAAGTCCTCCCGCCGCAGCTCCGTCGTCGCCCGGAAGGCGGCACGGGTGCCGCCCCAGGGGTCGGGGCCCGTGCCGAGGTAGGCGAGGTCCAGGTCCACCGGGCGTACGACCCCGTGCATGCCCAGCTCGCCGTGCACGGTCCAGCGGTCGGGGCCGTTCGCCGTCAGCCCCGTCGACCGGTAGGTGATCTCGGGATAGTTCTCCACGTCCAGGAAGTCCGGCGACTTCAGGTGTCCGTCCCGCATCGCGTTCCCCGTGTCGATGGAGGCGGCCCGGATGACCGCCTCCACCCGGGACTTGGCGATGTCGTCCGGGGCGATCTCGATCGCGCCGGTGAAGTCGGTGAACCGGCCGTGCACGCTGGAGATCCCCAGATGCTGGGCGACGGCACCCACGCTGGAGTGCGTCGGATCGATCGTCCACGGCCCCGGCGGGGGCAGCTCGGCCCCGCCCTGCCGGGCCAGCGTCACCGTGCCGACCTCGGCCCGGCCGCTTGCCGTGACGATCGCGCTCGCGGCGGCGGGCGCGTAGCCGACAGCCGTGACGATGACGGTGTACGCCCCCGGCTCCAGCGGGGTCGCATCCCGTACGGCTCCCTCCGCGTCCGCCTCCGCCCGCAGCACCTGCGTTCCGGTCATGTCGGTCACCGTGACGACCGCGTGCGACACGGCCCATCCGTCCCGGGTACGGATCCTCGCGGTCAGTCCCATCTCACGTACTCCTCAGAAGCTCAAAGAAACCGGCCCGTGGCGGGCGCACCTCCGCTCAGAGCGCGCCGCCGCCACGGGCCGGGGTTCTGCTACTCGCCGGGATGGGCGAGTTCGATGTCGTGGCCGTCGACGCCGGTGCCGGTGACCGTCAGTGCCGTCGCCGCCGGCGGGTAGCCGGTCGCGATGACCGTGTAGTCGCCGCTGTCGAGATCGGTGAAGGCGTACGCCCCGTCCGTCCCGGTGGTGGCGGTGCCGACGACGTTGCCCGCCGCGTCGACCAGCGTCACCCGGGCGTCGGCCAGCGGCCCGTGCGGCGCCCGTACGACGCCCTGCACCTGGGCGCCCGCGTCCAGGTCGACCTCGATGCGGGTGATGCCCGTGCCGCCCACCTCGACGGGCAGCGCACGCGGCCGGTAGCCGGCGGCGTTCACCGCGACGGTCACCGTCCCCGGCACCAGCTCGGCGAAGCCGAACTCGCCGTACTCACCAGTGGTCTGGCTGGCCAGCAGGTCGCCGCGCACATCGGTCACGATGACCATCGCGTCCTTCACGGGCAGCGCGTTGCCGACGGCCCGCACGACACCGGTCAGCCCGCTGGTGCCGCTGAGCAGGATGTCGTACGTGAGCGGCTCACCGTTCACGACGATCGTCGACGCCTGCGGCTGGAACCCGTCGGCGGAGGCGATCAGGACGTACGAGCCCGTGCCCGGCGCGTCCACCGCGTAGGAGCCGTCGGCCTGCGCGACCGACCGGCCCAGCTGGCGGCCCGAGAGGGAGATCAGCGTGACCGCGGCCTGCGGGACGGGCGCGCTCTCGGCGCCGCGGACCTGGCCGCGGACCGGGATGCCGTCGCCGGCGGGACCCGGCTCGGCTGCCGTGGTGGCGACCGCCGCGAGCCGCTGCGTCCCCTCGGGACCGGCCGTCGGCGCCGCGGCGCCGACGGCCGGGACCCGCTCCTGCGCGCCGGCCGGCGCGGGCACGTCGGCGGCCGTCTCCGCCTGGGTGGACTGCTGGGCGGACTGTGCCAGCGCCTGGGTCTTCAGCGGAACCTCCTTGATGAACAGGGAGAACAGCAGAGCGAGCAGCGCGACCGGCGCGGCGTAGAGGAACACGTCCGCGATGCCGTGGCCGTAGGCGCTCTCCAAGAGGGTGCGGATCGGGCCGGGCAGGGCGTCCATGTCCGGGATGCTGCCGGAGGAGCCGGCCTCGGAGAGCGCGGACGCGTACTTCCGGGGGAGGTCGGACGCCCCTTCCTCGACGTAGTGCGTGATGCGGGTGCTCAGGACCGCGCCCAGCGCGGAGACGCCCACCGCACCGCCGAGGGACCGGAAGAAGTTCACCACCGAGCTCGCCACGCCCAGGTCGCTCGGGTCCACCTGGTTCTGCGTGGCGAGCACCAGGTTCTGCATCATCATGCCGACGCCGAGGCCCAGCAGCGCCATGTAGACCGCCACGTGCCAGTACTCGGTGTCGTAGCGGATCGTGCCGAGCAGGCCGAGACCGCCGGTCACCAGCACACCGCCGGCCACCAGCCAGGCCTTCCAGCGTCCGGTGCGGGTGATGACCTGGCCGGAGACGGTGGAGGAGAGGAACAGACCGCCGATCAGCGGGATGGTCAGGACGCCGGACATGGTCGGCGACTCGTTCCGGGCCAGCTGGAAGTACTGGCTGAAGTAGATCGTGCCGGCGAACATCGCGATGCCGACGAACAGCGAGGCGAGCGAGGCCAGCGTGATGGTGCGGTTGCGGAACAGCCGCAGCGGGATGATCGGCTCGGACGCCTTGGACTCGACGATCAGGAAGATCACCAGCAGCGCGAGCGTGCCGCCGAGTATGGCGTACGTCTCGGTGGACACCCAGTCGTACTTGTCACCGGCGAAGGTCACCCAGACCAGCAGCAGGCAGACCGCGGCCGTGATGAAGAAGGCGCCCGCCCAGTCGACCTTGACCTTCCGCTTGACGACCGGGAGGTGCAGGGTGCGCTGGAGCACGATCAGGGCTATGACGGCGAAGGGCACGCCGACGTAGAAGCACCAGCGCCAGCCCAGCCAGTCGGTGTCGGTGATGACACCGCCGATCAGCGGGCCGCCGACCATCGCGGTCGCGAACGTGGCGCCGAGGTAGCCGTTGTACCGGCCGCGCTCACGCGGCGAGATCATCGCCGCCAGGATGATCTGGGCCAGCGAGGACAGACCGCCCATGCCGAGGCCCTGGACGGCGCGGAACGTGATCAGCATCTCCGGGTTCTGGGACAGACCGGCGGCCGCCGAGCCCACCACGAAGATCACCAGGGCCAGCTGGATCAGCAGCTTCTTGGAGAAGAGGTCGGCGAGCTTGCCCCACAGCGGAGTGGACGCGGTCATCGCCAGCAGCGACGCGGTCACCACCCAGGTGTAGGCGCTCTGGCCGCCGCCGAGGTCGCTGATGATGTCGGGCAGCGCGTTGGAGACGATCGTCGACGACAGGATCGCGACGAACATGCCGAGCAGCAGGCCGGTCAGCGCCTCCATGATCTGCCGGTGCGACATCGCAGCGCCGTCGGCGGAGCCGTGCGAGCCTCCCCCGTGCTTGGCGTGGGCCCGCACACCGGCTGGTGTGGTCGTTGCCATGGGCTTCCTATCTCTTACGCGCATCTCTTAGGTGCGTGCGGGTGTACGGGTGGTCGGGTCGGCAGGAGGGGCGGACCGGGCGGTGGACCGGCAGTCGCCGAAGCTGGTCCGGAGCCGGGTCATGAGCCGGGTGAGTTCACCGACCTCGTCGTCGGTCCAGTCGCTCAGCCGGTCGGCCAGCAGCTCTGTGGTCCGCCGGGTCAGCTCGTCGAGCTTGGCGCGGCCGGTCGGGGTCAGGCGCAGGATGCGCGAGCGCTTGTCCGCCGGGTCGGGGGAGCGTTCGATCCAGCCCCGCTCGGCGACATGGGTGACATGGCGGCTGGTGACCGACATGTCGACGGCCAGCAGCTCGGCGAGCCTGCCGATGCGGATGTCGCCGTGCCGGTCGAGCAGCGTCAGCACGGCGACCGAGCCGCCCGGGCAGTCGGTCGGCAGAATCCGGGCCATCTCCCGCTTCACGGCCCCGACGCCACTGAGCTGGCGGGCCAGCTCCTCGTACTGCGCCTGTTCGGCCATGGCATCTCCCGTGTTTGTTGCTTAGGGCAACCATAGATTTATTGGTTGCTGCAGGCAAACTAAATCGGGTGTACCGGGCATAAAAACTTGGCAAAGGCAAGTATTGGCGGATGTAAAGGTGCAGGTCGGGCCTGCCGGTGCCGTGACGAACCCCGCACTTGGGCAGCCCCGACGTTTTCGCTAGGGTCTCGGGCCATGGCCAACACCCAGAACCCCCAGGGCAACCACGACCCCGCCGGCAGCACCCAGATGTTCCGCGCGTTCGTCGACGAGGGCCCTCAGACCCGGCAGCAGGCGGCCGCCCCGGCGGGTCCCCGCCTCGGCCTGATCGTCGGCATCGTGGCCGCCGTCGTGATCGTCGCCGCGGTCGCCTGGCTCGCGCTGAAGTAGCTCACCCGCACGGGAAGCGGCTCACTCCCACCGGACGTCGACGTCCCGCGTCTCGATGTGCATGCCGAGCGGCACGCGCCACGCGTCGACGCACACCGTCCAGGACTCTTCCTTCCGCGCGCCGGCTGCGATCGGCGCCGGAAGTTTCCCGCTGGACTCGACCGTCCCCCAGTCGATGCCGAGCGCGCCGATGATGTGCGTCCCGAAGGTCACCGTGCCCGAACGCACCGCGGTTCCCCCGGTGTTGTGCAGGGCGAGCGTCACCTTCTCGCACCAGCGTTTGTCGGTGGGCTCCCGCACGGGCTCGCCCACACTCAGCGCGGCCGGCCCCTGAGGTGCCGTACGCGTGGGGGAGGGCGTCGGAGCCGGCGAATCCGCCTCCGTGGGAGCGGAATCCGCGCCCGAGGGAGCGTCGGCGGCCGGCCTGCTGTGATCGCCGCTCGTGGGGACGGAGCCGCTGCCTGCGCTCGGCGTGCCGTCCGGCGACGGCTGACCTGAACTTCCCCTGCCGGCAGAAGAGTTGGCCGAAGGGCTGCCCTCGCCCTCGCCCTCGCCTGCCGCCTCCGCTCCGTCGAGGGGCACCAGCCGCACGCCACCCGTCGGCTCCGCCGCCGTACGCCCGGACGGGCCTCCGCCCGCGCCGACCGCGACGTATCCGCCGTCCGCGCCGCCGCCTCCGTACCCGGCGAGTACCGCACCGAGGCAGACGACGGCCGCCGACGCACCGATCACGGCACCCCGGCGGCCACGGGTCCAGGTCGCTGGAAGCATCGCGCCATAGTGGCTGACACTCCGTCAAATAGGAAGCACTCAGTCGGAGATGAGCCCCTCACGCAGCTGGGCCAGGGTCCGGGTGAGGAGCCGGGAGACATGCATCTGGGAGATGCCGACCTCCTCGCCGATCTGCGACTGGGTCATGTTGGCGAAGAAGCGCAGCATGATGATCCGCCGCTCCCGGGGCGGGAGCTTGGCCAGCAGCGGCTTCAGGGATTCGCGGTACTCCACGCCCTCCAGCGCCGTGTCCTCGTAGCCGAGCCGGTCCGCCAGCGAGCCCTCGCCGCCGTCGTCCTCCGGGGCCGGGGAGTCCAGGGACGAGGCGGTGTAGGCGTTGCCCACCGCGAGGCCGTCGACAACGTCCTCCTCGGAGACACCGAGAACGGCGGCGAGTTCGGTCACGGTCGGGGAGCGGTCCAGCTTCTGGGACAGCTCGTCGCTGGCCTTCGTCAGGGCCAGGCGCAGCTCCTGGAGACGGCGCGGCACACGCACCGACCACGACGTGTCCCGGAAGAACCGCTTGATCTCGCCGACGACCGTGGGCATCGCGAACGTCGGGAACTCCACGCCCCGTTCGCAGTCGAACCGGTCGATGGCCTTGATCAGGCCGATCGTGCCGACCTGGACGATGTCCTCCATCGGCTCGTTGCGGGAGCGGAAGCGGGCGGCCGCGTAGCGCACGAGGGGGAGATTGAGCTCGATCAGGGTGTCCCGGACGTACGCGCGCTCCGGGCTGTCCTCGTCGAGCGCGGCGAGCCGCAGGAACAGGGAGCGGGAGAGGGTGCGGGTGTCGATGGACTCCGAGGCCGGCGGGGCCGGGGTGGGCGTGGCCTCGAGGGCCGGGGCCGGCGTGGCCTCGAGGGCCGATACGTCGTTGAGGGCGCCGATGGCGTCGAGCGCGTCGAGAGCCTCCGGCGCTGCCTCGCTCTTCGTGAGCGTCAGCACCTTCGAGCTGCCCTGGTCTGCGGACATGCCACCCCCTTTGGGTCGCGGGACGGTCGCGGCGAACGCTCCCGATGAGGAACGTCAGCCTTCACCTGAATACCGGCGCCGGGGCACCGGCAAACGCTCTTCCCGCAGAATGTCACATGTCGGCAACACGCTGTAGAGACATGTCGACACGTGAGATGCGAATCCGCCCTGGAAGAAGGGGGTCTGACGGTCCTTCGGTACAAATTCGACGGCAACGGCCCTGGTGAGCGATTCGCCCGTGCTGGTGATGCCTCGATCCCCCTTTCGGTTGTGCGCCGGTTCGATTCCCGGTGGCGGGGCGATCCGGTTTCACGGCCGGGGCCTGTCCGGCGTGCGGCTGGGCAACGCCCTTAAGGGGCGCGGGGAACTGCGCGACCAGCCACAACGGCGCCGCAGACGACCGACGGCCTGTCCCGGCACCCCGCGGAGCGCTACGCCTCGATCCGGTTCGCCGAACGCAGCCGCTGAAAGCTCCGTGCAAGCAGCCGCGACACATGCATCTGCGAGACCCCGAGCTCCGCACTGATCTGCGACTGGGTGAGGTTGCTGTAATAGCGCAGCAGCAGAATCCGCTGCTCGCGTTCCGGGAGCTGGACGAGCAGATGCCGGACCAGGTCGCGGTGCTCGACCCCGTCCAGGGCGGGGTCCTCGTAGCCGAGGCGGTCGAGCAGGCCGGGCAGGCCGTCGCCCTCCTGGGCCGCCTCCAGGGAGGTCGCGTGGTAGGACCGTCCGGCCTCGATGCAGGACAGCACCTCGTCCTCGGTGATGCGCAGCCGCTCGGCGATCTCGGCGGTCGTCGGGGTACGCCCGAAGGCGGTGGTCAGATCCTCGGTCGCGCTGTTGACCTGCACCCACAGTTCGTGCAGCCGGCGCGGTACGTGGACCGTGCGGACGTTGTCGCGGAAGTACCGCTTGATCTCCCCGACGACGGTCGGCATCGCGAAGGTCGGGAACTGCACGCCCCGGTCCGGGTCGAAACGGTCGATGGCGTTGATGAGCCCGATGGTGCCGACCTGGACGACGTCCTCCATGGGTTCGTTGCGGGAGCGGAAACGGGCGGCCGCGTAGCGTACGAGCGGAAGGTTGGCCTCGATCAGCGCCCCCCGCACCCGGGTGTGTTCCGGCGTGCCCGGCTCCAGCTTCTTGAGCTCGGCGAACAGAACCTGGGTGAGTGCCCGGGTGTCGGCGCCCCGGCTGCGCTGTGGCGCGGCCTCCTCCTCGGGGGGTGCTTGAGGCGCAGTACTGGCCGACACGGTCAACTCCACCTCATGGTCCATCAACACATCCGTCAAAAGCGGTCATAGCATCACAAGACATGTGCACCGTGTGCAAGCACCGCATAACGCCGTGTTGAAGGCGAGTTGGGGCATAAGATGCATGGGAGCCCCCCGCCGTTCCGGCGGAGGGCTCGGCGGTCCGTGGGCCTCAGATCTCGTAGTCGGCGATCACCCAAGTGGCGAACTCCCGCCACAGGGCGACGCCCGCCCGGTGCGCCGGATGCTCCACATAGCGCTTGAGGGCGTCCTGGTCGTCGACGGCCGAGTTGATCGCGAAGTCGTACGCGACGGGCCGGTCGCTGACGTTCCAGCCGAGCTCCCAGAAGCGCAGCTCCTCGATCTGGTCGCCGAGGGCCCGAAAGGCCTCGACGCCCTGCACGACGCGCGGGTCGTCACGCTCGACGCCCTCGTTGAGCTTGAACAGGACCAGGTGGCGGATCATGACTCTCCTCCGTTGGCGACCCAGGTCATGAAGTCACCGATGGCCTTGGCGGCGTCCGATATGCCCTCGAACCCTATCTGGACGTAGTCGGCGGCCTTGGACGGATCCGTGATGATCACGTAGAGCGCGAAGACCACAAGCACATAGACGGCGATCTTCTTCGAATTCACCGCCACTGCGGCCTCCCCTGTGCCTGCTGCGCCTGATGGGACCCCTGTTGCCGGCGGTGAGTGTAACTTCACGTCGTATTTGACGACCAACGCCTCGCCGGGCGGGATCCGCTGTCCCGGCATGTCCCGGCATGCACGAAGGGCCCCGTCTGACGACGGGGCCCTTTCTCGAGCGGTAGCGGAGGGATTTGAACCCTCGGTGACTTGCGCCACACTCGCTTTCGAGGCGAGCTCCTTCGGCCGCTCGGACACGCTACCGAGGGAGACCTTACAGCAAGGTGGGGCATGGTCCGAAATCGGTATTCGCGCCTGCCACGGCGGCCGGTCAGCGGTCGCGGAAGAAGTCGGTGAGCTGCCGGGCGCACTCCTCGGCGAGCACGCCCTCGATGACCTCGGGGCGGTGGTTGAGCCGCCGGTCGCGTATGACGTCCCAGAGGGAGCCGGCCGCGCCCGCCTTGTCGTCGCGGGCGCCGTAGACGACGCGGTCCACGCGGGACTGGACGATCGCGCCCGCGCACATCGTGCAGGGTTCGAGGGTGACGACGAGGGTGCAGCCGGCCAGCCGCCACCCACCGAGCTTCGCCGCCGCGCGGCGGATGGCGAGGACCTCGGCGTGCGCGGTCGGGTCGCCGGTGGCCTCGCGTTCGTTGTGCCCGGTGGCCAGCACGGTCGTACCGTCACCGGACAGCACGACCGCGCCGACGGGGACGTCGCCGCCGCGGACGGCCCGTTCGGCCTCGTCCAGGGCGTGCCGCATCGCGGCCCGCCAGCGGTCGCGTACCGGGTCTGGGGACCGTGCGGTGCCGGGCGGGGTCAGCGGACGGTCTCCAGGACGTCCGAGGCGCCCAGGGACTCGGCGATCGAGGTGAGGGCGTCCTCCGAGAGCGACAGCAGCTCCTTCTCGCTGACGCCCAGATCGTCGAGGACGGCGGTGTCGCCGACCGGGCCGTGCGGCACGGCCTCGGCGGAGCCGCCGTCGCCGGCGTCCGCGTCGGCGTCGTCGTCGGCGGGTTCACCGTCCTCGGTGCCGTCGAGGTCCAGGGAGTCCAGGTCGGCGCTGTCGTCGCCGGGCTCCCTGCCGAGCAGCTCGTCGGTGAGCAGGATCTCGCCGTAGCTGCTGCGGGCAGCCGCGGCGGCGTCCGAGACGTAGATCCGAGGGTCGTCCTCGCCATCGATGCGGACGACGCCGAACCAGGCGTCCTCCTGCTCGATCAGGACGAGCACCGTGTCGTCGTCGGGAGAGGCTTCCCGGGCCAGGTCGGCCAGATCCGACAGGGTCTCCACATCGTCGAGCTCTGTGTCGCTCGCTTCCCACCCGTCTTCGGTGCGCGCGAGCAGTGCGGCGAAGTACACCGTGACTCTCCCACTGGTCAGAGGCGTGCCGGTTGGGGATCCCCCCGGCGGAGGCTGCGGGCGGGGAGAGCTCGGGCTCCGAGTCCCACCCACTCGGAATCGTGGCAGAAACAAGGCGCTCAGGGGACGTCTTCGGCTCCCTGTGTCCGGCAGTTTTGATCGTACGTACGCGAACGACTCACCGGCGCACTCATTGCCGCCACCTGCGGATCGTACGCGGCTTTCGAGGCCGACCCCGCACGTCCACTCCCACAACGACCGTTTGGGGCGCAGATCTTCCCGCCGCCGGCCCGGGCAGTGGATCTACCAGCGGAACGTTCGCATGCGCATGGCGTGGCGCAGCCGGGCCGTCTTGGCGCGCCGGGGCTGGACGCGGTCACGAAGTTCTCGCGCTTCGGCGAGTTCGCGCAGGAACCGGGCCCGGCGCCGCCTCCGCTCGGCGTCGGTCTCCTGCGGCGTCGCGGCTGTGCGCCGTCCGGCGGAATCCCGGTCCCCCGGAGTGTCGCCCTCGGGCAGGTCAGGCAGGTCAGGCATAGGCAACCACCCCTATCCGTCACTCCCACCTTCCCCCGGACGGGGGGTTTGACGCCAGGGCGTGGCGGCCACGAAGCGCGGCTACTGTTGGGGACATGCGTCTCCACGTCGTCGACCACCCCCTGGTCGCCCACAAGCTCACCACGCTGCGCGACCAGCGCACCGACTCCGCGACCTTCCGCCGTCTCGCCGACGAGCTGGTCACCCTGCTCGCCTACGAGGCCACGCGCGACGTGCGCACCGAGCAGGTCGACATCACGACCCCGGTCGCCTCCACCACCGGCGTGAAGCTCTCCCACCCGCGCCCGCTGGTGGTGCCGATCCTGCGGGCCGGCCTCGGCATGCTGGACGGCATGGTCCGGCTGCTGCCGACCGCCGAGGTGGGCTTCCTGGGCATGATCCGCAACGAGGAGACGCTGCAGGCGTCCACGTATGCCACCCGTATGCCGGAGGACCTCTCCGGGCGGCAGGTGTACGTCCTGGACCCGATGCTCGCCACCGGCGGCACACTGGTCGCGGCGATCCAGGAGCTGATCAAGCGCGGCGCCGACGATGTGACCGCGGTGGTGCTGCTGGCCGCCCCGGAGGGCGTCGAGCTCATGGAGCGCGAACTGGCGGGCACCCCGGTGACGGTGGTGACGGCCTCGGTCGACGAGCGCCTCAACGAGAGCGGCTACATCGTGCCGGGCCTGGGCGACGCCGGGGACCGGATGTACGGGGCGGCCGAATAGGGCCCTGCTGAAGCCTCGTACGAGGCTTCAGCAGCTCTTCTTCGACGCGGTGGGCGTCGGCTCCGGCTCGGCCAGTGCGGCCAGCGCCGCGGCGGCGTCCGCCTGCTTCGTCAGCCCCTTGAAGCCGTTGCCGAGGATCAGGTCGACGGCCGGGCCCTTGCGTCCGGCGTCGGTGCGGCGTTCGGCGGTGGTGAGCTGGGTGGCGAGGACGGGCAGCGAGGTGTTCAGGGACGCGTCGGGGCCGAGGAGTATGCCGGTGCCGCGGACCTTCTTGTCGAACTCCTTCGGCGCGTTGCCCACGTCGCCGATCCTGAAGCCACGTTTCTTCAGTTCGTCGGCGGTCTGCTTGGCGAGGCCGCTGCGGGTCGTGGCGTTGAGCACGTTGACGGTGATCGCGCGGGGCTCGGGCAGGTCCCTGGCCGCGCTGGGCGAGGGGCTCGCCTTGGTCGCGCAGTCCGCCTTGGAGCCGGCGGCCGAGGCCTTGTCGCCGCCGGTGAAGACGTCGACGAGCTGGAGGGTTCCCCAGCCGAGGACGCCGAGCACGGCGACGGAGGCGGTGACGAGGAGTACGAGCCTGCCGCGCCGCCGGGGCGGGCGCATCCGCGGGTACTTGTCCCCCGTGATGCGGTACTGGCCGCCCATGCCGGGGGGAGTCAGCATGCTCATGGGCGCAGCGTAGTGCGCCCGGGCGGCAATGCCTACTAGATGATCATTCGACGCCGCTCAGGAGAACCCGAAAGGGCCAAGCCGTTGCCGGCGGGTGCCTCGGGCGGGCCTCAGTCCAGCTCGAGCACGCGGGCGTGCAGCACCTGGCGTTGCTGGAGGGCCGCCCGCACCGCGCGGTGGAGGCCGTCCTCCAGATACAGGTCTCCCTGCCACTTCACGACGTGCGCGAAGAGGTCGCCGTAGAACGTCGAGTCCTCGGCCAGCAGGGTCTCGAGGTCGAGCTGCTGCTTGGTCGTCACGAGCTGATCGAGGCGGACCGGGCGCGGCGCGACGTCCGCCCACTGCCGGGTGCTTTCCCGGCCGTGGTCGGGGTACGGCCGGCCGTTTCCGATGCGCTTGAAGATCACACGGAAAGCCTACCGGTCAAGCCTCCCCGGCCGCAGCTTCCCGGCTCGGGCCGTGCTGGTCAAGTGCGCGCAAATCATGGTCAATACCGGTCAAAGGGGGTGGGTGTGGATGAGGCCGCCCGCAGAAAGCGGTGAGCCGGACGCCCCGTGCGGGGCGTCCGGGCTTCACGTCAACCGCGCCGCCGCTCCCCGACGTGGCCGGGCTGTTGCTGCGGCTTGGCTTCCTTCGCTTCCGGTTTCGGGGCACTGCGGGCGGCCTCCGCGCGCACCAGGGCGCGCAGCACCGCGTAGGGATCTGAGGGCATGGCTGCTTCTTCCTTGCGTCCGTCTGTCTTCCTTGCGTCGTACTGACCGGCCTGGGGGACGACGGGTGCATCAGCAGCGCAGGACCACGGAACGCAGGGCGCTTGGGGTGTACGGCGGCCAGGACGGGGCCGGGCAGAGGCGGGCCGGCATCCCGTGGGGCGCCGGGGCCGGTGCGCGGACCGGCCGCTGCGGCAGGGCGGGCTGGTGCACGGCCCGCCCCGGCGGCCGTACGGCGGTGTCCAGCACGTCGCCCTCGGTCACCTCGCCCACCACGGTCACGGCGGGCACGGCGACCGCTTCGGTGTGCGCCGCCGGCACGAGCAGGGCGAGCAACAGCACGACCATCCGGGCCCAGCGACCCGGAGACGGGACGGCATTCACGGCTGCTCACCTCCCCGGCGGGCGGACGAGGCCCTTGGGGCCTGCGCTATTCGCTCGCTCGGCGTAGCGGGCTCGGGCATGACGGGCATGAGGTTCTCCCGGTCACAGCTCGCGGGGGACGTGGCGGGTGAGGGCGCGGATGCGCAGCGCCGTGAGGAGCTCGACGATGCCCACCGCGACCAGCCAGCAGCCGCCGACGATCGTGAGGACGGCGACCGACTCGAACGGGGAGACGATCAGAACGACGCCGGCGAGGACGGTGACGATGCCGAGGAGGATCTGCCAGCCGCGGGCGGGCACCGCCGGGTCGGACGCGGCGGCCAGGGTCTGGGTGATCCCGCGGAACAGCCAGCCGATGCCGATCCACAGCGCGAGCAGCAGGATCGACTGCATGGCGCCGCGGAAGCAGAACAGGCCGAGCAGGATCGACAGGGCGCCGCTGATGAAGGCCAGCACACGCAGCGAGGTCGTCTTGTGGGTGCCGAAGGCGGAGGCGAGCTGGAGGACGCCGCTGACGAGGAGGTAGAGGCCGAAGAGGATGCCGGCGGCCAGCAGCGTGGCGTCCGGCCAGAACAGGACCAGGACGCCCAGGGCCAGCGAGGCGATCCCGGTGACCAGCACGACCTGCCAGGCGGCGCGGGAGATCAGGTGCAGCGGTCCCTCGAAGGGCGGTTCGGGGCCGTCGTACGGCGGGCGCGGCGCGTGCGGGTCACGGGTGGCGTGCACGCGCCGGTCGTCGTACTCGGGACCCCAGGGGGAGCCGCTCGGTGGCTCGGTCATGCTCCATGCTGGGAACGCCGACGAACGGCCCGCATTTTGGAGCGGGCCACTCGGCTGACAGCTGCTTCTTCGCGGCCCTGGCCGCCGCCCGCACCCTGGCCGGCGACTCCGGCTCGCCGTAGGCGCCCTTCCGGACGGCGCTCACATCACCGTCGTAGTGCTCGGCGAGGTACTGGCACCACTGCTGGATCCGCCGCGTCCGGTGTCAGGTCGCGCGCCAGTACCCCAGCGCGTGCATACGGTCCTTCGGCACGGACAGGTCCTTGCGGACGTACGCCGACAGCGTGCGGGTCGTCGCGGTGTCGCAGGCGATCCAGACGTACGGGTGCGGGGTGGCCGCCAGGAGTTCGGGCAGCGTCGTCTTCACGTCGTCGACCAGGTGTCCGCGGGGGAGCGTGCGCAGCTCGTGGCGGTCGTTGTCCCCCCGGTACGGCAGTCCGGCCGGCTCGCCCTCGAACCAGATCGTCGCCGGCGCCGAACCCAGTTCGTCGAGGAGGGAGTTGAGCGCGGGCAGCGAGGCCGGGTCCCCGATCGCGAAGACGTGCGAGGGCTCGGGATGGGGCCGCTGGAACCCCGTTCCCTGCACCGTCGCCTCGATCGTGTCCCCTGGCTTCGCCGCCCGCGCCCAGTCACTGGCGCACCCCTCGTGGAGTGCGAACTCGAGGCTGAAGGTGCCGGCCGCCGGATCCGGGTCGACCAGCGTGTACGCCCGCTGGTGCGGCTTTCCCGCGTTGTCGAACCACAGCCGGACCCACATCGTCGGGTGGACGCCGGTCGCCGCGAGCATCCCGCCGTCGGTGAGGTGGAGCCGCCGGTACTCGGCGGTGACGTCCTCGGCGCCCGTCACGGTGAACACGAAGTCCTTCGCCCGCAACAGCCTGAGGACCGTGCCCTCCCAACCCCGCCCCTGCCCCATCGCGTCTTCACCCTTCGCGTACGATTCCGCCACGACTCACTTAGGTGAGCCTAACCTAAAGCACAGGAGGGTGACAGGGTGACCACCGAGATCCACCGCGATGCCTGGGGCATCCCGCATCTGCGCGCTTCCGGCGCCCGCGAACTCGCCCGCGCCCAGGGCCGGGTCACCGCCCTCGACCGCGCCTGGCAACTGGAGGTCGAACGCCACCGCGCCCAGGGCACCTCGGCGTCCTTCCTCGGTCCGGACGCCGTGGCCTGGGACGTCTTCGCGAGACGGGCGCGACTGGACGACACGGCGAGACGTTGCTTCGACGCGCTGGACCCCGACACGTCCGACTGGGTCCGGGCCTACGTCGACGGCGTCAACGAGGGCCTCGCCGAAGGCGCCCGCCGTACGCCCGAGTTCGCCGCGACCGGACTGGCCCCCGGCCACTGGGAGCCCTGGACCCCGCTCGGCGTCTGGCTCGCCACGCACATCCTGTTCGCGGGCTTCCCGGCGAAGCTCTGGCGCGAGCAGGTCGTACGGCACCTGGGACCGCAGGCGGTGGGGCTGTTCGCCACCGACGGTCCCGGCACCTCCGGCAGCAACGGCTGGCTGGTCGCCGGCGAACGCACCGTCACCGGGCAGGCCGTCATCGCGGGCGACCCGCACCGGTTCATCGAGGACCCCGGTGTGTACCAGCAGATCCGCCTGTGCTGCCCGGAGTTCGACGTCGTCGGCCTCGCCGTCCCCGGTGTCCCCGGCATCGCCCACTTCGGCCACACCGGCACGGTCGCCTGGGCCATCACCAACGCCATGGCCGACTACCAGGACCTCTACCGGGAGCGGCTGCGGCGCACCGGCGCCGGTGTCGAGGCGCTCGGCCCGGACGGGCGCTGGCAACGGGCCGCGCGGCACACGGAGTTCGTCGAGGTCGGCGGTGCGGAGCGGGTGCCGGTCGAGGTGATCGAGACCGAACGGGGACCGGTCGTCGCCGGTGGACCCGAGGGGCTCGACGACGGCACCCCCCTCGCCCTCAGCCTCCGCTACCCGCCCCGCGTCACCGGCGACCTCGGCTTCGCCGCCCTGCTGCCGCTGCTGCGGGCCCGCACGGTCGCCGACGTCGACCGCGCCTTCGACGTATGGGCCGAGCCGGTCAACGTCGTCCAGGCCGCCGACACCGAGGGCGGGACCCTGCACCGGGTCGCGGGCCGGGTACCGGTGCGCGCCGAGGCCAACCGCATCCGGCTGGTCCCCGCCTGGGAGCCCGGCCACGAGTGGCGCGGCTGGCACGAGATGCCCCGCGCGGGCCTGACCGACGGCATCGCGGTGATGGCCAACCAGCGCGGCCCCGCCACCCCCCTCGGCGTCGAGTTCGCCGCGCCGCACCGCGCCGGCCGGATCGCCGCGCTGCTGGGCGAGAAGGACCAGTGGTCGGCAGCCGACATGCCCGCGATCCACACCGACACCCACCTCGCCTCCGCCGGGCCCCTCCTCGCCCACCTCGAGGCCCTCGACGACCTGTCCCCCGACGCCGCCGCCCTGCGCGAGAGCCTCCTGCGCTGGGACCGCCGGATGGACGCGGCCAGCCCCGAGGCCGCCGCCTACGCGGCCCTGCGCGGCGCGGTGGTCCGCCGGCTCGCCGCCCACCCGGCGTTCACCCCGCTGACCGAGCCGCCCGCCTACCCGGAGGTCCTGCTTCCGTGGCTCGCGCCCGTCCCGCGCATCGGCCTCGCCCTGGAACATCTGCTGAGCACGGAGGAGTTGTACGGCATCGACCGCGCCGCGATCGTCCGGGACGCGGTCCGGGAGGTCGCCGGGCAGCCGCAGCGCACCTGGGGCGACACCCACCGTCTCGCTCCGTGGCGGGCCCTGGCCGGCCCGTCGGACGACGAGCCCGGCCTGTCCGGCGACCACGACTGTGTGCTGTGCACCTCCGCCGTCCCCGGCCTCACCGACCGCGCCGCACGCGGCCCGGCCGCCCGTTACGTGTGGGACCTGGCCCGCCGCGAGGACAGCCGGTGGGTGGTGCCCTTCGGCGCGTCCGGCGTCCCCGGCTCGCCCCACCACCGCGACCAACTCCCCTTGTGGCTCAGGGGAGATCTCGTGCCCGTCGTCACCGACTGGGCCCGTCTGACGAAGGAGACCGACGATGTCTGACCCGTACGCCGCCCGCACCGCCGTCCACGAACAGGCGGTCGACGGATTCGGCACCGTCCGCATCCTGCCCCTGGACGCGAAGGGCGACGCCGAGGTGATCCACGGCTGGGTCAGCGAGGAACGGGCCGCCTTCTGGGGCATGAACGGCCTCACGCCGGACCAGGTCGCCGACATCTACGCGCACATGGACACCCTCGACACCCACCACGCCCACCTGGTCGTGCGGGACGGCGCACCGGTCGCGCTGCTCCAGACGTACGAGCCCGGCGCGGACCGGGTCGGCGAGGCTTACCAGGTCCGCCCCGGCGACATCGGCATCCACCTGCTGCTCGCGCCCACCGGACCGGGTGGCGCACACCCCGGCTGGACGGCGCTGCTGGTGTCCGCCATCACCTCGTACGTGCTGCTCACCCTGGACCGGCAGCGGATCGTGGTCGACCCCGACGTGCGCAACGACAGGGCGATCGCCCGTTTCGTGCGGCAGGGCTTCGAAGCGGGGCCGAAGGTCGTGCTGCCGGAGATCGACCTGCCCGATGTGTACCTGCCGGAGAAGCAGGCTCAACTCGCCTTCCTCGACCGGGCGGTAGCCTTCCCGGCGTGACCCCAGAAGACCTCGTCGCGCACTACGCCATGGAGCCGATCCCCCGCGAGGGCGGCCTCTTCCGAGAGACCTGGGCGGGCCCCCGGCGGCCCGACGGGCGCCCGGAAGGCACCGCCATCGTCGCCCTGCTCAAGCGGGACGACTACTCCGCCCTGCACCGCCTGCCCACCGACGAGGTCTGGCACTTCTACCTCGGCGACCCGCTGGAACTCCTGCTCCTCGCCCCCGACGGCACCTCCCGCACCGCCGTGCTCGGACCGGACGTACTCGACGGCCAGCACCCCCAGTTCACCGTGCCGGCCGGTACCTGGATGGGCGGGCGGGTCGTCGAGGGCGGCGCCTGGACGTTCTTCGGCTGCACGATGGCACCCGGATTCACCTTCGAGGGATACGAACACGGGGACGCCGCCGACCTCACCGCCCGCTACCCGGACCGGGCCGACCGGATCGTGGACCTCTGCCGCCCGTGAAGCGTGTGCGTGAGCACACCGGCGCCCGCGTCCGTACGTATCGCGGAGACACATCCGACGACGGAGAAGCGATGGGGCTGCGCGATGGCGGACAACGGGACGACGGCGACCACGGAGCGCACGGACACCCCCGGCGACTTCACCGGCTGGTGCTGCTGGGCGCCGTGCTGGTCCTGCTCCTCCTCGGCGGGGCCGGCCCCGCGTCGGCCCACGCCGGACTCGGCAGCACCGACCCCCGCGACGGCACCCTCCTGGACGCCGCCCCCCGGCACCTCACCCTGACCTTCACCGAGTCCGTCGGCCTGCTCGACGACTCGGTCCGGGTCATCGCCCCCGACAACCGCCCGCTGCGCACCAGCGGGGCCGCACACGTGGACGGCAGCTCCGACACGGTCCGGCTGCGGCTGCCCGCCGGCCTGGAGGACGGCACGTACACCGTGGCCTGGCGCGTGGTCTCCGCGGACAGCCACCCCGTCTCCGGCGCGTTCATCTTCTCCGTCGGCGAACCCTCCGCGACCACCGTCGCCGTCACCGCCCCGGCCGAGGACCCGGCCACGACCTCGCTGTACAACATCGCCCGCTACTGCGCGTACGGCGGACTGGCCCTGCTCATCGGCGTCCTCGTGTTCACGGCCGCGGTCCTCGGCGGCCCCTCGAAGGCCCTGCGCCGGCTGATCCCCGCGGCCTGTCTCACCCTGCTGGTGTCCACCACCGCCCTGCTCATCCTGCGCGGCCCCTACGAGCGCGGCACCGGTCTCGCCGACGCCCTCGACCCGGCCGTCCTGCGCGCCACGCTCACCAGCAGACCGGGACTGGCGCTGCTGGCCCGGCTGGCGCTGCTGGCGGGGGCGTTCCTCCTCGTACGACGGTCCTGGCGCCGTCCGCACGCCGTGCTCGGCGTCCCCCTCGCCCTCGGCCTCGCCCTCACCTGGGCCGCCGCCGAGCACGCCTCCGCCGGCATCCAGGTGCCCGTGGCGATCACCTCCTCGGTGCTGCACCTGCTCGCCATGGCCGTCTGGCTGGGCGGTCTGACCGCCCTGCTCACCGTGCTGTACCGCGCCCCGCAGGACCTCACCGCCCCCGCCGTCACGCGCTTCTCCCGGCTGGCCTTCGTCTGCGTGGCCGTCCTGACCGTCACCGGCGTCTACCAGTCCTGGCGCGGCGTCGGCTCCCTCGACGCCCTCACCGGCACGACGTACGGCCGCCTCCTGCTCGTCAAGCTGGCCGCGGTGACCCTGCTGCTCGCGGCCGCGGCCGTCTCCCGCCGCTGGACGTCCCACTGGGCGGCACAGCCGGCCCGCACCACTGCCGCGGAGAGGGTTCCGGAACTGGTGGGGGGCCGGCCGGCGGGCGGGAGCGAACCGGTCGACGGTGCCCCCGTCCCCACCCCGACCCCCACCCCACCTCCCGACGGCGACCCGCACCGCCGTGCCCTGCGGCGCTCCGTCCTCGTCGAGTTCGTGACCGGAGTGCTCGTCCTGGTGATCACCACGCTCCTCACGGTCACCCTGCCGGGCCGGGTCGCGAGCGAGAGTGCCGCCGCTCAGGCGGCCCCGGCGGGCGGGGCGGCCGCCGCCTCCAGCACGATGGTCCCCTTCGACGTCGGCACGCCGAACGGGCGGGGCAAGGTGCAGGTCGAGCTCTCCCCCGGCCGCGTGGGCCGGAACCAGGTGCAGGCCGTGGTCTACGGCTCCGACGACGGCCTGTCCACCGTTCCCGAACTGCGGATGACGTTCACCCTGCGCGCGCAGGACGTCGGCCCGATCGACGCCCGGCTGGAGGACCGCGGCGGCTACTGGGTGACGGACACGCTCCGGCTCCCGCTGGCGGGCACCTGGACGATGCGGATCACCGTCCGGACCACGGAGATCGACCAGGTCACGGTGGAGAAGGACGTCCGCCTCGGCTAGGACAGGCCCGGGGCCCTGACCGGTTGTGTTGGTTTCTGTGACGGCCTGTGCGTGATCGCTGGGGCGTACGCGTGTGACGGTTACGTTTCAACAAAGAGTGACGGCCACTCTTGACGTATGACCGGACATGCGGCTGTTATTACGCCACCCTCGTGTTCGGTCAGGTTGTTTTCTGATTGGTTTCGACCAATTTTCGGACCGAACCCTGTGCCCCCTCAGGAGCCGCTATGCACACAACTCCCTCCGGCCTCACGCTCCCCGGCCCGAGCCGCCGCACCCTGCTGCGCGGCGTCGGCGGCGCCGCCGTTCTCGGCGCCGGCATACCCCTGCTCAGCGCCTGCGGCGGCAGCGGCACGGCAGCCGACCCGAAGACGGTCACCCTGGGCTCCAAGGCGTCCGACCCGGTGCCGAAGAAGGCGTTCGCCGACATCTACGCGGCCTACAAGAAGAAGTCCGGCATCACGGTCGACGTGAACACCAAGGACTCGAACACCTTCCAGGAGCAGATCAACTCCTACCTCCAGGGCACGCCGGACGACGTGTTCACCTGGTTCGCCGGGTACCGGATGCAGTTCTTCGCGGCCAAGGGCCTCGCCACCCCGATCGACGACGTGTGGCAGAAGATCAGCGGCAACTTCCCCGAGGCGATGCAGAAGCTCAGCAAGGGCGAGGACGGCAAGTACTACTTCGTGCCGCTCTACACGTACCCCTGGGCGGTCTTCTACCGGAAGAGCGTCTTTGCGGAGAAGGGCTACGAAGTCCCCACCACCTGGGACGACTTCATCGCCCTGTGCAAGCAGATGCAGAAGGACAACCTGGTCCCGATCGCCTTCGGCGACAAGGACGCCTGGCCCGCGCTCGGCACCTTCGACCAGATCAACTTCCGTAAGAACGGCTACGACTTCCACGTCGACCTGATGGCCGGCAAGGCCTCCTGGACCGACGCCAAGGTGCGCGCCGCCTTCGACCTGTGGGCCGAGATCCTCCCCTACCACCAGGAGGGCGCCGTCGGCCGCACCTGGCAGGACGCAGCCCAGACGCTGGTGTCGAAGAAGGCCGGCATGTACCTCCTGGGCTCCTTCGTGGCCCAGCAGTTCACCAACCCGGACGACCTCGAGGACCTCGACTTCTTCGCCTTCCCCGAGATCGACCCGGCCCACGGCCAGGACACCGTCGAGGCGCCGACCGACGGCTTCATGATGAGCAAGAACCCGAAGAACAAGGCCGAGGCGGTCAAGCTCCTGGAGTACCTGGGCACGCCGGAGGCCGAGGACATCTACCTCAAGTCCGACCCGAGCTCGGTCCACGCCTCCAGCAAGGCCGACACGTCCTCGTACACCCCGCTGCAGAAGAAGGCGTACGAGATGATCTCCGGCGCCAAGTCCCTGACCCAGTTCATGGACCGTGACAGCCGCCCGGACTTCACCTCCACGGTCATGCAGCCCGCGCTGCAGAAGTTCGTCCGTGACCCCAAGGGCGTCGACAGCCTGCTGTCCTCGATCGAGCGCCAGAAGAAGACGATCTTCGCGTCCTCATGAGCACCGACATCACCAAGGAGATCCCGGAGGCGGCCGCCGTGCCGCCTCCGGGCGCTGCCCCCGCCCAGCAGAAGAAGGTGTCCCAGGGGCACCGTCGCCTGCTCACCCGCCGCGACCGGCTCACGCTCGGTCTGATGGCGACCCTGCCGACGATCCTGCACATCGCCCTGGTGTGGGTGACCGCGCTCGCCTCGATCGCCCTCGCGTTCACCACCTGGGACGGCATCGGCTTCGACTCGATCCAGTGGGTCGGGCTCGACAACTTCCGTGAACTGTTCATCAACAACCCGCAGTTCTGGCCGGCCGTCCAGCACAACGTCATCTGGTTCGTCGTGCTGATCGTGATCCCGACGCCGCTCGGCCTCTTCCTGGCCGTGCAGCTGGACAAGAAGATCAAGTTCAGCCGCTTCTACCAGACGGCGTTCTTCCTGCCGGTCGTGCTGTCCATGGCCGTCATCGGTTTCGTCTGGCAGCTCGTCTACAACCCCGACACCGGCCTGATCAACAGCATCATCGGCGCCAACGAGCCCGGTAAGTACATCGACTGGATCGGTGACCCGGACCTCAACCTGTGGGCGATCCTCGTCGCCGCGTCCTGGCGGCACGCCGGCTACATGATGATCCTCTACCTGGCCGGTCTGAAGGGCGTCGACCCGTCGCTGCGCGAGGCCGCGGCGATCGACGGGGCGGGCGAGTGGCAGACGTTCAAGAACGTCGTCTTCCCGACCCTGCGCCCCACCAACACGATCGTCCTGGTCGTCACCATCATCGAGGCGCTGCGCGCCTTCGACCTGGTCTTCGTCTTCAACAAGGGCGCCGAGGGCACCGAGCTGCTGTCGATCCTCGTGACCAACAACATCGTCGGTGAGTCGAGCCGGATCGGATACGGATCCGCGATCGCGGTCGTGCTGCTGCTGATCTCCCTCGTCGTGATCATTCCTTACCTGGTGAGCACCTTCCGGAAGGAGCGGCGAGCATGAGCACCGCGACTGTTGCCGTGAAGAAACGCACGCCGGTCCGCCCCGCCCGGGTCCTGCTGCACGTCGTGCTCGGCAGCATGGCGCTGGCCTGGCTGGCGCCGCTGCTGTGGGCGATCTACGCGGCCCTGCGCCCGTACGCCGAGACCAGCGAGAAGGGCTATGTGTCCCTCCCGGACACGCTGAACTTCGACAACTTCACCAACGCGTTCACGCAGTCGGACATGACGCACTACTTCGGGAACACGCTGCTGATCGCCGTGCCGGCGGTGCTGCTGACGCTGTTCCTGTCGTCGATGGTCGCCTTCTACGTCAGCCGCTTCGACTTCCGGATCAACCTGTTCCTGCTGCTGGTCTTCACGGCCGGCAACCTGCTGCCGCAGCAGGTCATCATCACCCCGCTGTACCGCATGTACCTGCTCATCGACCTGCCCGGCATCACGATGAGCGGCAAGCTGTACGACTCCGCGCTCGGCCTCGTCCTCATCCACGTGGCGTTCCAGTCCGGGTTCTGCGCCTTCGTGCTGAGCAACTACATGAAGATGCTGCCGCACGAGCTGACCGAGGCCGCGCTGGTCGACGGCGCCTCGGTGTGGCGGCTGTACTGGCAGATCACCCTGCCGCTGTGCCGTCCGGCGATGGCCGCCCTGGCGACGTTGCTGTCCATCTGGATCTACAACGACTTCTTCTGGGCCCTCGTCCTGATCTCCACCGGCGAGAACATGCCGATCACCTCGGCGCTGAACAACCTCTCCGGCCAGTACTTCACCGACCCCAACCTGGTCGCCGCCGGCGCCCTGCTCACCGCGATCCCGACGCTGATCGTCTACTTCCTGCTCCAGCGGCAGTTCGTCAGCGGCCTCACGCTCGGCGCCAACAAGGGCTGACGCCCGCCTTTTCGAAAGAGAACCACCGTGCCCCACCCCTTCACGCCGCTCGCCTCCGTGCCCGTGGACGTCGGTACCGCCCGCGTCCACGAGGAGGGCTGGCAGTCCTGGAGCCCCAGCGGCGCCTACGCCCTCGGCGACAAGCCGTACCGCCCGACCAACGACAACTGGGCGACGGTCTGCTACCGCCCCGGCCACACCGTCCCGGACGACACCTTCCAGGGCGAGGGCCTGCTCGCCCTCGACCCCGGGGACGGCTCCCCGGTCCGCCTGTGGGCGGCGGCCGACCCGACCCGCGAGGTGCCGTCGATCCGGCTGGTCGTGACGGACGGCACCGCGGAGGTGAGCGCGAACGGCCCGGTGAAGGAGTGGACGGGCGCGGACATCCAGTCGACGCTGGCGGACTGGGCCTCGGGGCTCGGCCTCGAAGCCCCGCGCACCGCACCCACCGTCTGGTGCTCCTGGTACGAGTACTTCACCGCCGTCACCGAGGACGACATCCACGAGAACCTCCGTGCGATGGACACCCTCGACCTGCCCGTCGACGTCGTCCAGATCGACGACGGCTACCAGAAGGCCCTCGGCGACTGGCTCACCCTCTCCGGGCGCTTCCGCTCCCGCGCCGGGATCGCGGACGCCATCCGTGACCGGGGCCGCCGGGCGGGCATCTGGACGGCGCCGTTCCTGGTCGACCCGGCCAGTGCGCTGGCCGCCGAGCACCCCGACTGGCTCGTCCGGTCGTCCGACGGTGCCCCGCTGCACGCGGGCCGCAACTGGGGCCACGACCTGTACGTCCTCGACACCACCCACCCGGACGCGGCGGCGTACCTGACGGAGGTCTTCACGACCCTGCGCTCCGAGGGCTACGACTACTTCAAGGTCGACTTCCTCTACGCGGGCGCCCTGGAGGGCGTACGGCACACGTCGGTGGACGCGCTCACCGCGTACCGCTCCGGGATCGAGCTGATCCGCGCGGCGATCGGCCCGGACGCGTACCTGCTGGGCTGCGGCGCGCCGATGCTGGCGTCGATCGGCCTGTTCGACGCGATGCGGGTCAGCCCCGACACCGCCCCGCACCGTCGCCCCGAGGCCGACGACTACAGCCAACCCGGCCAGGACCCGGCCGAGTTCACGGGCGTCGGCCGCCAGTGGCAGCACGGCCGCCTCTGGATCAACGACCCCGACTGCCTGATGGCCCGCCCGGCCGTGGAGACCCGTGAACGCTGGGCCGCGCACGTCGAGGCGACCGGCGGCCTGATGGCCTCCAGCGACCGCCTGCTGTCGCTGGACGAGTGGGGCGTGGCCACAACCCGCCGTCTGCTGGGCGGAGGTGCCCGATGAAGCGTGTGCTGAACGTCCCCGGTATCGCCTACGGCGGCGACTACAACCCCGAGCAGTGGCCCGAGGAGGTCTGGGCCGAGGACATGCGCCTGATGCGCGAGGCCGGGGTCACCATGGTCAGCGTCGGCATCTTCTCCTGGGCGCTGCTGGAGCCGGCCGAGGGGGAGTTCGACTTCTCCCGCATGGACAGGATCCTCGCCCTGCTCCACGAGAACGGCATCGCCGCCGACCTGGCCACCCCGACGGCCGCACCGCCGGCCTGGTTCTTCCGCGCCCACCCCGAGGCGCTCCCGGTGGACAGGGACGGCCGCGGACTGTCGTACGGCAGCCGCCAGACGTTCTGCCCGAGCAGCCCGGCGTACCGCAGGGCGGCCCTGCGGATCACCCGCGCCCTCGCCGACCGCTACGCCGACCACCCGGCGGTGGCGATGTGGCACGTCCACAACGAGTACGGCTGCCACAACGCGGAGTGCTACTGCGACACGAGCGCGGCGGCGTTCCGGGTCTGGCTGCGCAACCGGTACGAGGACCTGGCTGCCCTGAACCACGCCTGGGGCACCACCTTCTGGAGCCAGTGGTACTACGACTGGGACGAGATCCTGCCGCCCCGCGCCACCGGAGCCGTCCCCAACCCGACGCACCAGCTGGACTGGCGCCGCTTCTGCTCCGACGAGCTGCTGTCGCTCTGCACCGCCGAGCGGGACGTGCTGCGGGAGGCGGCCCCCTCGATCCCCGCCACCACCAACTTCATGGTGATGCAGAACTTCGACGCGCTGGACTACTGGCGCTGGGCGCCCGAGCTGGATGTCGTCTCCAACGACCACTACCTGATGTCCACCGACCCCGAGTCGGAGATCGACATCGCGCTCAGCGGCGATCTGATGCGCTCGCTGGCGGGCGGCCCGTGGCTGCTGATGGAGCACTCGACGGGCGCGGTCAACTGGCAGCCCGTCAACCGCGCCAAGCGCCCCGGCGAACTGCGCCGCAATGCGCTGGCCCACGTCGCCCGCGGCGCGGACGGCATCGCGTACTTCCAGTGGCGGGCCGCGAAAGCGGGCGCCGAGCAGTGGCACTCGGCGATGCTGCCGCACACCGGCACCGACAGCCAGATCTGGCAGGACGTCGTCCAACTGGGCGCAGATCTGCAGGCGCTGTCGGAAGTCCGCGGCAGCACCGGCACCGCCGAGGTGGCCGTCGTCTGGGACTGGAACGCCCGCTGGGCCCTGGAACTCCCCTCCCAGCCGAACGGCGAACTCCGTTTCCAGGACCTGGTACGGCACTGGTACGAGCCACTGTGGCGCGCGGGCATCGCCGTCGACTTCGTCCGCCCGGACGCGGACCTGTCGTCGTACCGCCTGGTCCTGGCCCCGAACCTCTACCTGGTCGACGACACGGGCGCCGCGAACCTCACCGCCTTCGCCCGCCGCGGCGGCACCCTCGCGGTCGGCTTCCACAGCGGCGCGGTCGACGAGAACTGCCACGTACGACTGGGCGGCTACCCCGGCGCGTTCCGCGAGGCGCTCGGCGTGCGCAGCGACGAACTCTTCCCGCTCCTCCCGGAAGAGACGGTCGGCCTGACCGGCGAGGTGCCGCCGGGCGCGAGCGGGACCCTGTGGTCGGAGCGGGTGCGCACCGAAGGTGCCCAGGTCGTGGCCTCGTACACGGACGGTCCCCTGACCGGCCGCCCGGCGGTGACCCGCCACACCTTCGGCGAGGGCACGACGTGGTACCTGGCCACCCGTCCCGACCCGGCGACCCTCGGTTCGCTGCTAGACCGCATCCGCTCGGAAGCGGGCGTGGCGCCGGTCCGCACGACACCGGACGGGATCGAGGCGGTGCTGCGCCGCGGCCCGGACGCCGACTACCTCTTCCTGATCGACCACACGGGCCGGGGCGCGGAGGTCTCCGTGTCGGCAGCGGCGACGGAACTGCTCACCGGCAAGCCGGCCGAGGACGGTTCGGTCACGGTCCCGGCGGGGGGCGTGGCGGTGGTACGGGAGCCGCGGGAGTAGCCCCTGACACCGGGAACACATCGCCCGGAGGGAGCCACCATGGAGGTGAGCGTGCTCACCGTGCCCGGCCGACCGCTGGGGGGCTCCCTCCATGCCCGAACTGCCAGACGTCGAGGCATTCCGGAAAGTGTTCGAGTCCTGCGCGCTGCGCAGGGTCGTCCGACGCGTCGACGTGCGTGACGCCGGTGTGCTGCACGGGGTGAGCGCGCGGGGGCTGCGCGACGCGCTCGAGGGCCGGCGGTTCACCGGCCTCGAGCGCCACGGCAAGTGGCTCCTCGCCCGTACCGGCGGCGGCCACACCCTCATGCTGCACTTCGGCATGACCGGTCGACTGGTCTGCGGCCGTCCCGACGACGCCGCCGAACCCCACGACCGCGTTCTGTTCACCCTGGGCCGGGACCGTCAGCTCCGCTACCGCGACCAGCGCAAGCTCCAGGGCCTCTGGCTGGCCGACGACGCGGATGTCGCACGGTTGCTGGCCCGTCAGGGCCCCGACGCGATGGCGGTGGACCGCAAGGAGTTCGAGGCCGCGCTGTCCTCCCGCCGCGGCGCCCTCAAGACCGCTCTCACCGACCAGTCCGTCCTGGCCGGACTCGGCAATCTGCTCGCCGACGAGATCCTCTGGCGCGCGCGACTGCGCCCCACCGGCCGGGCGAGCGAGCTCACCGAGGCCGACCGCCGGCGCCTGTACACACAGATGCGCCGCACCCTGCGCTCCTCGGTCACGGCCGGCTGCGTACCACCGCGTGACTCCTGGCTCACCGGCCACCGCGACGACCCCGACCCGCACTGCCCACGCTGCGGCACCTCCCTGCGCCGGTCCCGCCTGGCAGGCCGGACCACGATGTGGTGCCCGCGGTGCCAGCCACTCGGCCGTCAGCCTTGATCTTCTTCATGGTGAGGTGGGACTCGAGGCGATGAACCGCGGCCAGGCCCATGAGCTTCTCGGTGACGAAGGCTTCGTAGGCGGCGTGGTCGGCTACGGCGACGCGGACGAAATAGTCGGGGCGTCCGTACATGCGACGGAGTTCGATGACCTCTTCATAGGAGGCCACGGTGTCCTCGAACTCCTCGACGGTTCTGCGGTCCTGGGCGTAGATCTCGACGTCGACGAGGACTTCCAGCCCGCGTCCCAGGGCCTCGGGATCGATGACGGCCCGGTAGCCGGCGATGACGCCGGCCTCTTCCAGCCGCTTGACCCGGCGCAGACAGGGCGGCGGGGTCAGACCGACCCGCTTGGCCAGTTCCACGTTGGTCAGCCGCCCGTCCTGACGTAGATGAAACAAAATTTCCTTGTCCAGGGCGTCAAGGCTGATTTCATTGCTCATGAAGGGATCATACGGGCACAATTGGCAACCATGTAAGGCAAGAAGCTTTCTAAAATGTCGACATGCGCACAAGTCCCGCCGTTACCGCCACCACGGCCGTTGCCGACGGCCGGTCCGGACCCGCCCCCATGCGGGCGGCCTTCACGGACTCCACCTCGGTGGGCCTGGGCTTCCTCCCGCTCGGTCTCGCCTTCGGGGCGCTCGTCGTTCAGTCCGGTCTCGACTGGTGGTGGGCGGGCCTGTCCGCCGCGCTGATCTACGGCGGATCGTTCGAGTTCCTGCTCATCGGCATGGTCACCGCCGCCGCCCCCCTGGCGGCGATCGCCCTGACCGCCTTCATGGTGAACGTCCGGCACGTCTTCTACGCGCTGTCCTTCCCCCTGCACCGTGTGACAGGCCGCCTCGGCAAGGCGTACGGCACCTTTGCGCTGTCCGACGAGGCGTACGCCCTGACCGCCGGCGAGCAGGCCCGCACCTGGCCCAGCCGCCGCATCCTCTGGCTGCAGTTCTTCCTGCACCTGTACTGGGCGGGCAGCTCGACCGCCGGAGCCCTGCTCGGCTCCCTCATCCCGGACAGCGTCACCGGCCTGGACTTCGCCCTGACCGCCCTGTTCACCGTCCTGGCCCTCGACGCCCTCCGGGACCTGCGCGGCGACCTGCCCACCCCGCTGCTCGCCCTCCTCAGCGCCCTGGCCGCCCGTCTCCTCTTCCCCGGCCAGCTGCTCCTGGCCGCCTTCGCCCTGTTCACGGCCGGGCTCCTGGCCCGCCACTGCACGACCGGCAGGAAGCCGAGCCATGTCTGACACCCGCTATGCCATCGCCGCGATCGCCGTCACCGCCGCCGTCACCTGGGGCCTGCGCGCCCTGCCCTTCGTGGCCCTCGCCCCCCTCCGCGCGAGCGGCACCGTCCAGTACCTCAGCACCCGCATGCCCGCCGGCGTCATGGTGATCCTGGTCGTCTACTGCCTGCGCGACCTGCCGCTGCCGGAGCCGCGCGCCGTCGCCCCACTGGCTGCCCTGGCCGTCACCGTCGGCCTGCACCTGTGGCGCCGCAACGCCCTCCTGAGCATCCTCGGCGGCACGGCCGTACACGTGCTCCTGGCGAACATGGCCTTCGCGCACTGAGCCCGAACGACCAGGGCGGGACCTACGTGGGCATGACACCGTGAATGCGGGAGAGGGTGAAGACGCGGTCGTCGTCGCGCAGGTGGCACCAGGCATACAGGTAGGGCGCGTCGAGTTCGAGCTCGCTGAGGGTGCGCACGGTGCGGCTGCCCGAGGCGGCGACGTACTCGATGGTCACCTCCCGGCCCTCGTCGATGGCGTGGGCCAGCTGACGGACATCGGCGAGGGACAGCAGGCGCGCGCACCCGGCGACGATTTCCTCGGTGTCGCTGTCGAAGGGGATTCCGTTGCCCGGATCGGGCTGCGGGGTGCTTGGCGGGGCGGCCCGCAGCCTGGTGGCCAGGGCGCCCAGGTCGACGGCCGCCGGGACCTGCGGGGTGCGGGCGGCCGCGTTCCGCCTGCCCGCCGTGCCGCCCGGCAGGCGTGGCGGCGGGACCGGGCCGGCGGCGCGGGGGCGCCGGTTCTGCTCCACCCGTACGGTTCCGTCAGCGGTCTCGGCGACGGGGGCGTAGCCCGCGGCCCGGAGCGCGGCCAGGGTCTTCTCGAGCGGGGTCCGGCTGACCAGCACCGTGGGTGCCAGCTGCCGCAGGCCGAGGCGGGTGAGCTTCCGGTGGGCGGCGAGTTCGGCGAGGAGGGCGGGTTCTTCGCCGTGGATCACGCAGGCCGCGGAGGTCACGCGCATCCGGCCGTGGCTGCGCGCGGTGTCGTGGATCAGGTACGACAGCGGCTGGGGGAGGGCGCCGACGGCAACGGCGGCCAGGTCGGCCGCGAGGGAGTCGGGAGTCCGGCCGGCGTCCAGGGCGCGGCGGACGGTGCTCGGGCTGAAGCGCCACACGGATGCCGTGCCGCCGGCTTCCCTGTCGGCGACGGCATCCAGCAGCGCGGCGAGGTGGGCGGACGGTGTGCCGGTGACGACGGCGGTGAGGTCGGTGCCGAAGCGGGCTGTCCTGGTGGCCGTCGGCAGCAGCCGCTGACAGGCCACGGCGAGTGCTTCGGCGTCGTCGGCCTCGAGCGCGGCACCGATGCGGGACAGGGCACCCCGCGCGATGACGCCGAGCAGTTCCGCCTCGCGGACCAGGGTGGCGAAGGGTGTGGTGTCCTCGGGGAGTCGATCGGCGAGCGGGCGGTACCAGGCGACCAGCGGCCCCAGTTCCGCGGCGTTCTTCGCTCCCTGGCCCGCAGGAAGGTGCGTTGCGGCGGTGAGGAGCCCGTGCCGGGCCTGTACACAGCCGGTGCAGGGCGGTGCTCCGGCGAGTGCGGGCAGCGCCTTGCCGTCTTCGTCGCGGGCCCCGGTCGGGGTGAGCGGCAGCGTCCGCCAGGCCTGGAGCAGCACGGTGAGCTGCTCGGCAGGTTCTCGTTCCGCCCAGGCGTCGTAGCCTTCCGTCGCCGCGACCTGGTCGCCGTCCCGGGCCAGCAGCCCGGCGGCGTACGCCGTTTCCAGAACGAGACGTACCACGATGTCGTCGCACTGCGCTGCCCTGCCGGTCCGGGACAGTTCACGTGCCCCGACCCCGCCGGACTTCAGCCGCTTCGGCGGAACGGCGGCGCACGCCGCCAGCACCGAGGCGGCATGCGCGGCGAACGCCGTGGCCGCGGCTGCCGCCTCCCGGTCCACTTCTGCCGAGCCGACGGGCACCGTATGCACGACGGGCGGGACGGGTTCGAACGGGGCGCGCCAGTCGGCTCCCCGCAGGGCGAGCGCCACCTCGGCCGGCATACGGGCGGCTCCGTACCGGTGACGGTCCTGGACCAGCAGTCCCCGCTCCAGCGCCCAGCGCACACCCGGCCCCGAGTCGGCCTGCGGGGCCCCGAAGACGGTGAACTCCGGCCGGTCCGGCGCGTAACTCGCCCGCCGCTCAAGCAGGTTCCGGGTGGTCGCGGGTGCCTGTGCCACCAGTGCGGCGATCCGTTCCGGGTCGCTGTGGTGATCCACCAGAGCCGCCAGCCGTTGCTGCTTGGTGCCACCGGGCCGTTCGCCCAACGCCACCAGCATGGAGCGCAGTTCCTCGGAGGTCATGTCCGCCAGCAGCCGGGTCAGGGGCGCGTCCAGCCCCAGGGGTGCGTCCCACGCCTGCCGCAGCGGGGCCGCCATGTGCAGCAGGCCCTTGTCGTCCGGCCAGACCAGTGCGTGATCGGCCAGCACGTCCAGCGCCGCGTCCAGCCCGCAGGCGCTCTCCTCGTCCGTGGCTCCCAGCAACCGCGCCAGGCCGGCGCGCGGCACGGACGCCACGGCTGCCAGCGCCTCGGCCACCTGAAGATGCGGCAGCGCGAGCCGGGGCAGCACCAACGCCACCGATGCCGGGCGCTGCAGACGGTCCGCCAGTTCGCCGACCGATCGCGGCTCCGGCGGGGACACGGCGTCCGCCCGAGCCGCGAGGACCCGCTCCAGCCGTGGGGTGTCAAGACCGCGTAGCCATGCGGCCAGAGTCGATCCGCTGCGCATACTGATGCGAACACCTCACCGTGACAAGAACACCCTGTGCTTTCCGGACCGGCGACGGCCCTGGCAGGGCACAAGGATGGCGCATCGAAGGACGGCGCGCGCCACACGGCAGCAGGATTCAACCGGAAGGGCAACTGAAGGCCGGCGAGAGGGTGTGGCAGCTGCGTACCCTGCGGCGGCGCCGCAGGGCAGCGGTCACGGACCCGGTGCTGCGCCCGGTGGCGGTGCGCGGCCGGCAGCTCTAAGGACGGGTCGTGACCCGGTTCAGCGCTGCCGAGGCGGCCGCCCCCAACCTCGGCCTGGTCGTCGCCGCGCTGTAACAGGCTCCGCAGCTCTGTGCAGATCGATCAGCGACGGTCATGGCGGTCACGCCGAAGCCTCCAAGAGACACTGCGGGCGTGTGCCCTACTTGAAGCGGGAATCCTTGTTCTGCGCCGCGTCGGCACATCCCCGAACCCAGTCCTTCTCAACCACCTTGTGGTCCGGGGTGGCGAGTTGACGCTGCCGGAAGAAGGAATCACAGTCCGCCTCCACCTGCTCGCGGCTCCGACCGTCTGTAGGTACGAGCGCTCCACCGAAGGCGTTGTAGCCCTTGGTGTAGCTGTACCTGTCCACATTGGAGTTGCCGGAGTGATTGACCACGATCAAGGCGAGGAGCAGAACGGCGACACCGATCACTACACCCATGACGATCTGGCGGACGAGGTACGTCACTTCACCCTCCTCGGCGGCTCGAGAATCCTCACCTACCCAGTACCTGCGGAAGACTCGGTCCAACAGCGCCCGAGGTGCGTGAGCGCAACGACTCCTGTCGCTTCCCGCCGGGCTGGGCCCGCGAAGGGCACTGGGCTGCCACCGATCACCGCTTCAGGAGTTCGATCACCGACCGCCCACGAGGGCTGTGTGGTGCTTGGCCTGTGGCTCAGTCGCCCGAGTGGCCCCAGAAGTAGATCTCTTGGGGGTTGCCCTCGTCGTCGTGCAGCACCGCGCATCGTCCGATCCACCGCGACCGGGGGAATACGTCGAAGTCCTTGACGTGCGCACGGGTCAGCTTGTCGGTGCCCAGCAACGCGCGCGCTTCCTCAGTCGTCACGGGTTCCACGGTGTTGTAGTCCGGGGTGTCGTCAGGCCCCACGACGCGGAAAATGTCCAGGATCGAGTGGGTGCCGGCCTCCTGGACCAACTCGTCCTCCCACAGCTCCTCCAGAGACTGCGGCCGCGGCTCCCGCTCCTCCTCCGGTCGCCAGTCGCCGCCGTTGACCCAGTAGTAGTCCCCCTTTGCGAACACCTCGTGCCGCAACTGTTGAAGCGCCGCGTCCAGGTCCTCCTGGTACGGCACGTAGTAGTCCCACCCCGAAGCCCCCATCAGGCCCCCATCCTCTTTCGTTTCTCCGAGACGGCGGAACTTAGCAGTCGGGTCCGACATCGATACCCGCAGCTTGAAGCGCTCCGGTATCGGTGGAGGCTCCGGCCTGCCCCGGAGCGCTTCCTGCCGCTCGCTCCGGTACCGACTGCCATCCCGGCTTGCTTACGCCTGGCCGTAGAGGCCTGTCAGGTCGACGAGTTGAATGTCCGGTGAGGTCTCAGTGGCGGCGTGTGCCGTGTCGTTGAAGCCTGCTGCTCCGCTGAAGCACAGCAAGCGAGTGCGGGTGGTGGCGTAGCGGCCGGCCTGGGCGATGAGCTCGCGGATGTGCTTGAGACGTTCGATGTGGGCGACGCCCATGGTGTCGTTCCACTTGGCTTCGCCGATGGCCAGAAGCGGGGGCTTGGCGTGTCCGTCGGCGATGCCCACAACGGCCACGTCGACCTCGTGGCCGGTGCGGGCTTTGGGGTCGTGGGCCACTCCATGTCCGACGCGGGCGGGCAGGCCACCGAGTACATCGGCGTCGGCATGATGCAGGGCCCAGTCGCGGCAGAGCTGCTCGAAGTGGGGGCCCCAGGACGTTGCTGACGAACCGGCGGCGGCTGGTCTGCCAGACCCGGACAGCGCTGCCGGGGCGCTCCAACTGGTCCCATACCGGGCGCATGACGGCGTGGTAGAAGCCGATCAGTGGTTCGGCGATGCGGTAGGTGGGGCGGTTGTCGCGGAAGGCGTCGGCGTCCCGGTACAGCAGACCGGCGTCCTCGAGGACGTGGATGGGGTGTGCGATGTCGGTGGCCTTGCGCTCCAGATACCCGGCCATGCCTCCACGCGTGGCGTTGCCGTCGGCCACAGCCGCCAGGACGGACAGGTACAGGGCGGTGTCACGCAGGTCTGGTTCCTCGGCCAGCAGGTACCGAGCCTCGCGAAAGAGGGGCGTCTCGGGGTTGAGGACCGTACGTACGACCCAGTCGTCGAAGTCCTCCGGCCCGGCTGGACTGTCGCCTCGGGCGAACTCACGCCGGTAGGCGGGAGTACCGCCGACGATCGAGTTGACCTGCAGCGCAAGACGGGGGATCCGTGATGTTCCAGAACTCGGCGGCGAAACGGTGATCGAGGGGGCGTACGACAAGTTCCAGTCCCGCCCGGCCGCGCAGAGGCGCGTTGCCTGACAGCAGCCGGCCCATGAAGGACAAGGCCGACCCGCACAGCAGCAACCGAGTCCGGGAGCCGGTGCGCCGGTCACGCAGAGGACGCAGGGCCTCCTGGATGATCGAGGGGAGCTCCGGGTCGGCCTTGGCGAGGTACGGGAACTCGTCGATCACAACGGGGACGGGGCGCTCGGAACCGAGGGCGAGCAGAGCGTCGACGGCCTCCGACCAGTTGGCGAAGTGGTACGGGCCGGCGGGGCGGACGTGGGCGGTCAGCGCGGAGCTGAGCCGGCGAAGCGACTCGGCGTCGGCTGCTTCGGTCGCACCGAAACAGAACCCACCGGCGGCACGGCAGGCGGCGTCCAACAGGAATGTCTTGCGCTGGCGGCGACGTCCGGAGACCACGCCGAGGGTCGCGCCTGGCTGCGGATCGGTGATGAACCGGCTCAGCGCTGACCACTCGTAATCCCACGCCCCGCGGGTGTACCCGTCGAGCCCGAGCCGTGCCCGAGGGTTCGCCGGGGCGTGCGCCGCTCCGCATGAGAGGAATGCCCCTGATGCCGGAGATGAATGAGACCAAAACTGAGACCAGGGCACGCCGAAGGCCCCGGCCGCTGAGCGGTCCGGGGCCTTCGTTTCGCCTGTTCGGGCGACTGCGGAGGATACGAGATTCGAACTCGTGAGGGGTTGCCCCCAACACGCTTTCCAAGCGTGCGCCCTAGGCCTCTAGGCGAATCCTCCGCCGGAAACATTACATGACCGAGAGGAGTGCTCGCGAACTCGTTCCCGCACCTCAGCATCAGGTAGGCTGTGCGAAGCCCCTCACGCGGCGCTATCTGACTGAACTCCCCCAGGGCCGGAAGGCAGCAAGGGTAGGTTGGCTCTGGCGGGTGCGTGGGGGGCGCTTGCGTTGCCGGGGCCGGGGGCTCGCGGTTTCCTGGGCGGGGCCTGTTGTCAGTGGGCGCCTATAACCTCGTATGCGTGTCGTCTCTCGCGCTGTACCGCCGCTATCGCCCGGAGTCGTTCGCCGAGGTCATCGGGCAGGAGCATGTCACTGACCCGCTGCAGCAGGCGCTGCGGAACAACCGGGTCAATCACGCGTACCTGTTCAGCGGTCCGCGTGGATGCGGCAAGACGACGAGCGCACGGATCCTGGCGCGGTGTCTGAACTGTGAGCAAGGTCCTACGCCGACCCCCTGCGGGGAGTGCCAGTCGTGCCGGGATCTCGCGCGGACCGGACCGGGATCCATCGACGTCATCGAGATCGACGCCGCCTCGCACGGTGGTGTCGATGATGCCCGTGAGCTGCGGGAAAAGGCCTTCTTCGGACCCGCGAGCAGCCGATACAAGATCTACATCATCGACGAGGCCCACATGGTCACGTCGGCCGGCTTCAACGCACTGCTCAAGGTCGTCGAGGAGCCGCCGGAGCATCTGAAGTTCATCTTCGCGACCACCGAACCCGAGAAGGTCATCGGCACGATTCGGTCGCGGACCCATCACTATCCGTTCCGGCTCGTGCCCCCCGGCACCCTTCGGGACTACCTCGCCGAGGTGTGTCAGAAGGAGAGCATCCCCGTCGAGGACGGCGTGCTGCCGCTGGTGGTGCGTGCCGGTGCCGGGTCCGTACGTGACTCCATGTCCGTCATGGACCAGCTGCTCGCGGGCGCCGGGGCGGACGGTGTGACGTATGCCATGGCCACCTCGCTGCTGGGCTACACGGACGGCTCACTGCTCGACTCCGTCGTCGAGTCCTTCGCCACCGGGGACGGGGCCGCCGCCTTCGAGGTCGTGGACCGGATCATCGAGGGAGGCAACGATCCGCGGCGGTTCGTCGCCGACCTGCTGGAGCGGCTGCGGGACCTGGTGATCATCGCCGCCGTGCCGGACGCGGTGGGCAAGGGGCTCATCGACGCTCCGGCCGACGTGCTGGAGCGGATGCAGGCCCAGGCAGGCACCTTCGGCCCCGCCGAGCTGAGCCGAGCAGCCGACATCGTCAACGAGGGGCTGACCGAGATGCGGGGAGCGACCTCCCCGCGCCTCCAGCTCGAGCTGATCTGCGCGCGCGTGCTGCTGCCGGCCGCGTACGGGGACGAGCGGTCCGTGATGGCCCGTCTTGACCGGCTGGAGCGGGGGGTGAACTTCTCGACGGGTGCCGGGGCGCCCGCCATGGAGTACGTGCCCGGGCCCGAGGCGCACGGGGGAGCGGCTGCGGCGATTCCGCCGGGCGGTGGCGTGGCTGCGGCTCGGGCTGCCGTACGAGGGGCCGGCGGCGGCCCTGGCGCGCCGGGTACCTCGGATACGGCGGCTGGTCCCCCGCCCGGTGGTCCCCAGCAGGACGGAGCGCCGGGAGGCCCGGGCGGGCCCGGGGAACGGCGTGTGGCCGCCGCTCAGGGCGCGCCGGGTGGCCAGGACCTTCCCGCCGGGCCCGCTCCTGCCGTGGGCGAGCCTGCCCAACCTCCGGCTCCCGCACCAGCAGCCTCCGCACCCGGAGCCTGGCCCACCGCGACCGCCGCGGGCAGTGGCCGACGGCCCGGCGGCTGGCCCACCGCGGCCCCCGCGGGCGGCGGCGGCCGACCCGCGACGCCGCCCGGCGCCTCCCCGTCCGCGTCGCCGACGCCTGCCACGCCCCCCACGCCTTCCGTGCCCGCCGCCCCGCCGGCTGCCTCACCGGCCCCGAGCGGCGGCCTCGACCCGCGCGCGCTCTGGCCCAACATCCTGGAGGCGGTCAAGAACCGCCGCCGCTTCACCTGGATCCTGCTCAGCCAGAACGCCCAGGTCGTCGGCTTCGACGGCACCACTCTCCAGCTCGGTTTCGTCAACGTCGGCGCCCGGGACAACTTCGCGAGCAGCGGCAGCGAGGATGTGCTGCGCCAGGCGCTGGGCGAGCAGTTCAACGTCAACTGGAAGATCGAGGCGATCGTCGACCTGTCGGGCGGTTCAGGCACGCCGCCGGCCGGGGGCTTCAACGCCGGTGGTGGCTACGGCGGCAGTGCCACGGGCGGTCACAACAGTGCCGGTGCCGCCGGTGGCTACGGCAGCGGCACTGCCACCGGTGCGTACGGCAGCGGTACGGCGGCCGCTCCGCAGCGCCCCGCACCGGCACAGGCCGCCACGTCCCCTGCACCGGCCCCGGCGACCCCGGCACCGGCTCCCGTCCCCTCGCCGCCCTCCGCCCCGGAGTCGCCGTCCTCCGCCCCCGTCGCCCCCGAGGACGACATCCCCGAGGACGACGACCCCGATCTCGACGAGTCGGCCCTCTCCGGCCAGGAACTGATCGTGCGGGAACTGGGCGCGACGGTGGTGGAGGAGCTCTCGAACGAGTAGCGCAGGCCCCTTCCGGCAGGGCCTCGTTCGAGCACGCCTTCCTTCGAGCCGACTCTCCTTCGAGCAGGCACAAGGCCTCCTTGGAGGAACCCACAAGCCGCCTCCCCCCACCCTTTCGGAAGCCCGCACAAGGACACCCCGCCGCCTGCCGTTAGGCTGACCCCGTGAAGGTCCTCGTCATCGGCAGCGGCGCCCGCGAACACGCCCTGTGCCGTTCCCTGTCCCTCGACCCCGCCGTCACCGCGCTGCACTGCGCCCCCGGCAACGCCGGCATCGCCGAGGTTGCCGAGCTGCACCCGGTCGACGCCCTGGACGGCGCGGCCGTATCGGCGCTGGCCGCACAGCTCGACGTCGGGCTGGTGGTCGTAGGCCCGGAGGCCCCGCTTGTCGCGGGGGTCGCCGACGCCGTGCGCGAGGCTGGTATCCCGGTGTTCGGCCCGTCCGGGGAGGCCGCGCAGCTGGAGGGGTCCAAGGCCTTCGCCAAGGACGTGATGGCCGCGGCCGGGGTTCCCACCGCCCGCTCGTATGTCTGTACGACGGAGGCGGAGGTCGACGAGGCGCTCGACGCGTTCGGCCCGCCGTACGTGGTCAAGGACGACGGTCTGGCCGCCGGCAAGGGCGTCGTCGTGACCGGTGACCTCGACGCGGCGAAGGCGCACGCGAACGCCTGTGAGCGCGTCGTCATCGAGGAGTTCCTCGACGGCCCTGAGGTCTCCCTCTTCGCGGTCACCGACGGCGAGACGGTCGTCCCCCTCCAGCCCGCCCAGGACTTCAAGCGCGCGCTGGACAACGACGAGGGCCCGAACACCGGCGGCATGGGCGCGTACTCCCCGCTGCCGTGGGCGGACCCGAAGCTGGTCGACGAGGTCATGGAGACCGTCCTGCAGCCGACGGTCAACGAGATGCGGCGTCGCGGCACCCCGTTCTCCGGCCTCCTCTACGCCGGGCTGGCGATCACTTCCCGCGGTGTCCGAGTGATCGAGTTCAACGCCCGTTTCGGTGACCCCGAGACCCAGGTGGTGCTGGCCCGTCTGCAGACCCCCCTGGCCGGCGTCCTGCTGGCCGCCGCGAACGGCACCCTCGCCGACCTGGAGCCCCTGCGCTGGAGCGACGACGCGGCCGTCACGGTCGTCGTCGCCTCGCACAACTACCCCGGCACCCCGCGCACCGGCGACCCGATCACCGGTCTCGACGAGGTGGCCGCGCACGACGCCCCGCACGCATACGTCCTGCACGCGGGTACCAAGCGCGGCGGCGATTCCGTCGTCAGCGCGGGTGGTCGTGTCCTGTCCGTCACCGCGACGGGCGGTGACCTCACGGAGGCGCGGGAGCGGGCCTACCGGGCGGTCTCCCGCATCCGTCTGGACGGCTCCCAGCACCGTACGGACATCGCGGCGAAGGCGGCGGGCGCATAGTCCCACCACCCGTACGATCCACCGCCTGACCAGGCACTTCGCAGGCCCCGGATGCTTCCCGCAGCCGGGGCCTGATCCTTGCCTTCCGTCATCCACCTCTCCCCAGAGCCATTCCATCGAGTGACCGATGTCCTATCCGGCTGACGAGGGACGAGGCCCCAACTAGGGTGCGGCGCAAGCGTTCCGGCACTTGGCCCATCGGCATTGCGATGTCAGTGGTGGGTGCCACAGTGGGGGAGTGAGCAACGCCAGGACAGCCAGGACGGGAGGGGGTGAGATCCGGTCGTGACCGGTATGGGTGTGGAGACGGGGGCGCAGGCCGCGCGCTCCCGGGCGCTGGCCGTGCTGCGGATCCGCAGCCGGGCGCTGGCCGTCGCCGTGCTGCCCGGGGCGGTCGCCGTGGTCCTGCTCGCGGGCGGTTCCACCGGCCATCTCGTCGGCCTCGGCTGGGACGTCGCCCGCTGGGCGGTGAGCGCAGTCGCGCTCCTCGTCCTGCTGGCCGCGGGCGGTTTCGCGCTGCTCGTCGCCCGGGCACGGCCCGCGGTGAGTCCGACGGTGCCGATCGCCGAGGAGGCGGCCCCCGATCTGTACCGGTTGGTGCGCGACCTCGCCGACCGTCTCGACGTCCCCGCCCCGTCCGCGATAGCGCTCACCCCGGACTGCGACAGCTGGCTGGAGGACCGCACCCATCCGGCCCACGGTCCCCCGCACGCGCTCGGAGGCGCCGAGGGGACGTCGGGCACCGAACGGCACGCCGCCCAACGCCGTACGGACGCCGCCCCCGTCCTCGTCATCGGCTCCCCGTTCCTGTGGTGGATGCGGGTCGGGGAACTGCGCGCGGTCCTGGCCCCGGTCGTCGCCGGTACGGGGCCTTCCGCACACCCCGACATAGCCGCGGCCCGGCGCTTCGTCCGGGGCCTGGACGCGGCGGCGGCCGTCGCCTCGACGCCGGGCCGCGGTCCCGTGGTCCGCACGGTGTGCGCGGGCCTCGGCTGGGTGGCCCGCCTGCTGCTGCGCGGCTGCCAGGAGCACACGGCCCAGATGGAACGCGGAGTCGCCGCAGCGGCCGCCGAGCGTGCACAGGCTGTGGATTACGGGCTGCGGATCGTCGCGCAGGAACAGGTCGGGCTGGCGTACGCCGGTTGGGACCGTCTGCTCACCCGGGTCGCGCTGCCCGCCTGGCGGATGGGCCGCTGGCCCTCCCGGCTGGACGCGGGCGTTGTCGCGGCCCTCACCGAACTGTCCCGACGCGACCGCCTGGCCGAGGGCTTCGCCTCCCGACTGGGTGAGCGTCCCGCCTGCGACCTGCTCGAAGAGCCCGGCGCGATCGACGAGGCCGCTTCACTGCTCGCCGCCCGCCTCTTCCACGGCGGGCCGGCCGAATCCGGTCCCGCCTGGTCGCCGGTGGACTGGCAGGAGTACCCGGACGAGGTCGTCGACCGCAAGTGGCGCACGGACGCGGCCCGCCTCCACCGCGTCCTGGACACCCTCGGAGTCCGCCGAGTCACCCGCGGCGCGGACAGCGGCCCAACCCTGGCCCGCGTCCTCGACCACCTCACAAACCCACCTCCCGCACACGGCCCCCCACCGGACCCAACGACACCGGAACCCCTGATGCGGGCCTCGGACCGATCAACCGGGACATCGGGTGTGCCGAGGGGCGCATCGGATCTGCCGACCGGCATATCGGACCTGCCGACAGGGGCCTCGGGCGGGTCGGCCGAGGCGTCGGGCGAGTCGACCGAGGGATCGGTCCCCTCGGCCGGGCAGCCGGGTCAGCAGATCGAGGGGCCGGTCTCCCCGACCGGGACATCGGGTGTGCCAATCGGCATATCGGACTCGCCGACGGGAACCTCTGCCCGCCCGACCGACGCATCGGACCAGTCAACTGGCATAGACGCATCGGACCAGCCAACTGGCATATCGGACCAGCCAATTGGAACGTCGGGCCAGTCGACCGAGACTTCGGACCGCCCGACCGAGACTTCGGACCGCCTGACCGAGACCTCGGACCGCCCGACCGACGCATCAGACCAACGGACCCGGACACCGGCGGCCCCCCAGACCCCGACCGCCCACCCACCTCAGGCGCCGGACGCCCCCACCCCCGCCGCCAAGCCCGCCAACCCCCCAACCCTCCACCCGCCCACCCACGAGCCCCCGGAGCCCCTGCTCATAGCCGACCCCCCACCCCCAACTCCCCGCTGCGCCGCCCTGGCCGCCGGGCTCAGTGCGGAGCTGGCGCGGGAGGAGGCCTCTGGTCTCGCCCCCCAGGCAGGCCCACCGGCCGCCGCCCTCGACATCCCCCTCTGGGACGGCGGAACGCTCCCCCTCTTCCCGCTCCAACCCCCACGCACCCCCCGCGAACTGCTCGCCGACCACGTCACCGCGATGGTGTGCTGTGCCGCGATGGACACCGCCGGCGCAGTCCCCGGCCTCGACTGGCTCGACGGCCCGTCCCTCCTGGTCAACGGCGAGCGCGCAGCCGATCTGACCCCCAAGGTGCTGAGCCTCATAGAGGACGGCGACCCGGCACCCCTGCGGTCCTGGCTGGCCGAGGTCGGGATACGCCCGGAGAAGCCGGTACGGCTCGTCTGAGCCCCGACACGGAGCCCCCGACGCGGAGCCCCTTCTTCCGTTTTCGGTCAATTCAAAACGAACCGTGACGGACTCGGTGCGGAATGTGATGTGCTGGGTACTGAACGCGCACATGGCAAGAGCGCTCGACATAGGACGAGCACGCAGGACACGCACCACGCACCGCAGGACCCGCACCACAGGACAAGCACGCACCCGCAGCCGGCACAGCACGACAAAACGGGGCCCGAGGGAGGCGACCATGGGGTCGGAGCAGATCCGCCGCTGGGAGTCGGGAGCACTGGCACACGCCGTGACGGATCCCTTCGGCCAGGGCCCGGTCCCCTGGCTGCGCGGCAGCGAGACGTACTTCGACGACACCGGCCAGGTCGTCCCCTGGTACGTGGACCCCGCCCCCGGCCGGCAGCCCCCGCCCACCGCAACCGGCACCCCCCGCGTCCCCGCCCCCCGCTCCGCCGGCGGCCCCCGCTCCGCGGACGACGTCCACCGCCAGATCAAGGGCTTCACGTCCACCGGCGCGGTCGCACCCGGCGAGGCAGTCGACTTCCACATCACCGTCGACCCGCCCCAGGAATTCGCCGTGGACATCTACCGCATCGGCCACTACGGCGGTGACGGTGCAGCCAAGATCACCACCAGCCCCCGGCTGTCAGGCATCGTGCAGCCCCCGCCGCTCACCGCAGACCGCACGGTCTCCTGCCACCACTGGTGGCTGTCCTGGCGGCTCCAGATCCCGTCGTACTGGAACGTCGGCGCCTACGTCGCCGTCCTCACCACCGCCGACGGCTACCGCTCCCACGTCCCCTTCACGGTCCGCCACCACCACCCGGCCGACCTGCTCCTGCTGCTCCCGGACATCACCTGGCAGGCGTACAACCTCTACCCGGAGGACGGCCGCACGGGCGCGAGCCTCTACCACGCCTGGGACGAGCACGGCCGGCTGCTCGGCGAGGCCGACGCCGCGACCACCGTCTCCTTCGACCGGCCGTACGCGGGCGCGGGCCTGCCCCTCCATGTGGGCCACGCCTACGACTTCATCCGCTGGGCCGAGCGCTACGGCTACGACCTCGCGTACGCCGACGCCCGCGATCTGCACGCCGGCCGTGTCGACCCCACCCGCTACCGCGGCCTGGTCTTCCCCGGCCACGACGAGTACTGGTCGACGAGCATGCGCCGCACCGTGGAACTCGCCCGGGAGTACGGCACGTCCCTGGTCTTCCTCTCCTCCAACACCATGTACTGGCAGGTGGAGCTCGGCCCGGCACCGTCCGGCACCCCGGACCGTCTCCTCACCTGCCGCAAGCGCAAGGGCCCGGGCAGGCCGGTGCTGTGGCGTGAAGTCGACCGCCCGGAGCAGCAGTTGATCGGCATCCAGTACGCGGGCCGCGTCCCCGAACCGCACCCCCTGATCGTGCGCAACGCCGACCACTGGCTGTGGGAGGCGACCGGCGCGCACGAGGGCGACGAGATCGAGGGCCTGGTCGCGGGAGAGGCCGACCGCTACTTCCCGCGCGCCCCGCTCCCCGACCACGACGAGCGTGTCCTGCTCGCCCACTCCCCCTACACCGACAGCGAGGGTGTGCTTCGCCACCAGGAGACGTCCCTGTACCGCGCCCCCTCAGGGGCCCTCGTCTTCGCGGCCGGGACGTTCGCCTGGTCCCCCGCCCTGGACCGCCCCGGCCACGTGGACGCCCGTGTCCAACGGGCCACGGCCAACCTCCTGGACCGCATCTGCAAACGTGACTGACCTGACCCGCTGTCCACGCTCATCCCGGCATACGGGAGAATCGACCCATTGGACAGAACCACGGGGAGGAACCGTGTCCGGATTCGTAGAAAAGCCCGAGCCGATCCAGGTTCCGGGCCTGGTGCATCTGCACACCGGCAAGGTGCGCGAGCTGTACCAGAACGAGGCGGGCGACCTCGTGATGGTCGCCAGCGACCGTATCTCCGCCTACGACTGGGTGCTGCCGACCGAGATCCCCGACAAGGGCCGCGTCCTCACCCAGCTCTCCCTGTGGTGGTTCGACCAGCTCGCCGACCTGGTCCCGAACCACGTCCTGAGCACCGAGCTGCCGCCGGGCGCCCCCGCCGACTGGGCCGGCCGCACCCTGGTCTGCAAGTCGCTGCAGATGATCCCGGTGGAGTGCGTGGCCCGCGGCTACCTCACCGGCTCGGGCCTGGCCGAGTACCGGGAGTCCCGTACCGTCTGCGGCCTCGCCCTCCCCGAAGGCCTCGTCGACGGCTCCGAACTCCCCGCCCCGATCTTCACGCCCGCCACCAAGGCCGAGGTCGGCGAGCACGACGAGAACGTCTCCTACGAGGAGGTCGCCCGCCAGGTCGGCGCCGACACCGCCGCCCAGCTGCGCCAGGCGACCCTCGCCGTCTACTCCCGCGCCCGCGACATCGCCCGCGACCGCGGGATCATCCTGGCCGACACCAAGTTCGAGTTCGGCTTCGAGAACAAGAACCTGGTACTCGCCGACGAGGTCCTCACCCCGGACTCCTCCCGCTTCTGGCCGGCTGACCAGTGGCAGCCGGGCCGTGCGCAGCCGTCGTACGACAAGCAGTACGTCCGCGACTGGCTGACCTCCGCCGAGTCGGGCTGGGACCGCACGAGCGAGCAGCCGCCGCCCCCGCTGCCGCAGCAGGTCGTGGACGCGACCCGGGCCAAGTACGTGGAGGCGTACGAGCGCCTGACGGGCACCACCTGGAGCTGAGCCACGAAAAAGACCCCGGTCGTGATGACCGGGGTCTTTGTCCAGAGCGGACGACGAGGCTCGAACTCGCGACCTCAACCTTGGCAAGGTTGCGCTCTACCAACTGAGCTACGTCCGCAGTGCGCCGTGGCGCGAGAGCAACTATACCCAACCCCGCTCGCGGGCGAGCCGTACCGCCGTATGACGGTTCTCCGCCCCGAGTTTCGACACGGCCGACGACAGATAGTTCCGTACGGTCCCCTGTGACAGCGCGGCCCGCTGGGCGATCTCCGCGACGGGCGCCCCGTCTGCGGCCAGCTCCAGCACCTCGGCCTCGCGTGCGGTCAGTGGCGAGTCCCCGGCGGAGATCGCGTCGGCGGCCAACTCGGGGTCCACGAACCGGTTTCCCGCATGCACCGTGCGGATGATCTCAGCGAGCCGCTGCGCACTGACCGTCTTCGGGACGAACCCGCGCACACCTGCCGCGAGCGCCCGCTTCAGATGCCCGGGCCGCCCGTGGCTGGTCACGATCAGCACCTGACAGCCGGGCAGTTCGGCACGCAGGGATGTGGCCACCTTCACACCGTCCGCCCCGGGCATCTGAAGATCGAGCACAGCCACATCCGGCTCGTGCGCCCGCGCCATCGCCAGCGCCTCCGGCCCGCTGGCCGCCTCGGCGACGACCATGAGGTCGTCCTCCAGGGAGAGCAGCGCGGCGAGCGCACCCCGGATCAGATGCTCGTCGTCGGCGAGCAGCAGGCGCACGGTCACGAGGCGACCTCGCAGTCGGCCGCCGTGAACGGCACCTCCGCCACCAGCCGGAACATCCCGCCACCGACCGGCCCCGCCGCCAGCGTCCCGTCGACCGCGGTCAGCCGCTCCCGGAGCCCGGCGAGACCGGAGCCCCCGCCCGCGGCCCCCAGCCCGGCAGGCCCCGAGCTCCCGCCCCCGGCCCGCAGCCCGCCCGCACCGTCGTCCGCCGCACTGCGGCCCTGCGAAGCCCCGCGGCCCGAACCGCTGCTGTCCGAACCCCGGTCGCCTGTACCTCCGTTGCCGGAACCGTTGCCGGAGCCCCCGCTGCCCGCGCCCCCGTCGGTGACCCCGTCGTTCTCCACCGTGAGCACCACAGTCCCCTCCTTCACCCGCAGCCCCACGACACATCGCCCGGCGTCCCCGTGCCGCAGCACGTTCGTCGTGGCCTCCCGCACGACCCATCCGAGCGCCGACTGCACCTCCCCCGGCAGCCCGGTGACCTCCCCGGTCACCTCGCACTCGATGCCGGCGGCCGTCAACACCCCGTGTGCACCGGCGAGTTCCACCCCGAGGTCGATCTCGCGATATCCCCGTACGACATCCCGTACCTCGCGCTGCGACTGCTGCGCGATCCGCTGCACCTCGATCATCTGCTCCACCGCCTCGGCCCGGCCGCGTCGGGCCAACTGCACGGCCAGTTCGCTCTTCAGCGCGATCACGGCCAGGTTGCGCCCCATCACATCGTGCAGATCCCGGCCGAACCGCAGCCGTTCCTCCGCGACGGCGAGCCGCGCCCGGGTCTCGCGGGCGGCGTCGAGTTCGTAGACGGCGTTGAGCAGCCAGACGGAGAAGACGGAGGTGAAGGCGAGGAACCCGCCCCCGAACAGCACGGCGAACGTCCCGATCAGGGCGTCTCCCCAGGGGGTCCCCAGCGGCAGCGACACCGCTCCGGCGCCCGCGGCGAAGCCGGCCACGACCGCGAACACCCGCCGTCGGCTGCGGATGCCGAGCGTGATGCTGCCGACACCGAAGATCAGGACGATCCCGAAGACCGTGCCGGTGGCGGTGGCGGCCTCGCCCCGGACCGGGAGGTACTTCACGAGCACGAGCGCGGTGACGGAGATCACGGTGCTGAGCGCGCCGAGCGTCCACAGCAGCCGGACCGGCTGCTCGCGCCTGCCGAGCGTCCAGTCCAGAGCCCGCGAGGCGGTCACGGCGCAGACCCCGGCGTGCACGCACACCATCAGCAGGAGCCAGCTCCCCAGCCCCGGCCCCGCCTGGCCGATGACCGGAACCCCGATCGTGAGGAGCTCGGCCACCCCGAAGAAGTGGTACGACCACCGGGTGTACGTCTCGATCTTGGCCGGCGTGCTCTTGCCCCGCCACCAGCTCCCCGGCCCGTGCAATGCCCCGCTCCTCCCGTTCGTCAGCGCCTCGGCTCCCAGCGGAACCATCGCCGTACAGCAAACACCGCGAGCACGGTCCAGGCCAGTGCGGTCGCCACGGCGCCCAGCGCCTCGTAGGCGGACAGGTCCCCGGTCCAGCCGCCGCGCACCAGGGTGATGACCGGCGTCAGCGGCAGCAGTTCGCACACCGAGGCCAGCCGGTCGGGGAGCAGTTCCAGCGGGACGGTGACGCCCGAGCCGAGCATGGACACGAACAGCAGCGGCAGGCTGGTCACCTGGGCGCTCTCGGCGGTCCTGGTGAACCCGGCCGTGACCGCTGCCAGCGCCCCGCACAGCACGAGCCCCAACAGCACCCCGACGACAGCGAGATGAGGAGCGGGCGGAGCCCCGAGATCCAGCAGGACCGTGCAGCCGGCCGCCAGCAACACGCACTGGATGAGCCCGATCCCGGTCGCCGGCAGCGCGGCGCCGACGAGGATCTCCCGGTCGTGCAGCTCCCCTGTGCGCAGCCGTTTCAGCACGAGTTCCTCGCGGCGGACGACATAGGCGCTGGTGAGGGCGGCGTAGACCGCGAAGAGCAGGGAGAAGCCGACGGCGGCGGGCAGGAGCACGGTGCCGACCGTGAGCCCGGCGTCCGCCAGGTCCATCCCGTCGATGGCGGAGCGCGCGCTCAGCGGCAGCAGCAAGGGCACGAGGACCGCGGTGACGAGGGTGGCCCGGCTGCGTACCAGCAGGGTCAGTTCGGCCCGCGCCAGCGCACTCATCCGAGCCGTGACGGTCGTGGTCATGCGGTCACCTCCGCCTTCTCCGTCTCGGCGACGGCACCGCGCCCGGCGATCTGCAGGAACGCCTCCTCCAGCGAGGCCGACCGCACATCCAGCCCCCGCAGTTCGACCCCGGTGTCCCGGGCCCACATCAGCAGTGCGGTGGCCGCCCGTTGCACCTCGTGCGTCCGCAGCCGTACGGCCCGCCCGTCCACCTCGTGCCCGACGACCCCCAGCTCACCGAGGGGCGGCAGGTCTCCCAGGAAGTAGCCGTGGGGCAGCTCGAAGGAGATCCGGGCCGGCTGTGACGCCGTCACCTCGGCCGGTGTCCCGGTGGCCGCGATCCGCCCCTTGTGCATGATCGCCAGCCGGTCGGCCAGCCCCTCCGCCTCCTCGAGGTAGTGCGTGGTCAGCAGGACCGTCGTCCCCGTGTCCCGCAGTCTGCGGACCAACTCCCAGGTGTCCCGTCGCCCTTCGGCGTCCAGCCCGGTCGTCGGCTCGTCCAGGAACAGCACCTCGGGATCGCCGAGCAGGGCGAGCGCCAGGTCCAGGCGCCGCCGTTCACCCCCGGACAGCTGCTTCACGCGTACGCCGGACCGCGGGCCGAGCCCCACGAGCTCCAGCGCCTCGTCCACCGTCCCGCCCGTCTCCCGCCGCCACCCCTCCAACGAGCGGCTGCGCCGCGCACCCCTCTTTGCCCCGCTGGTACAGCCCGCCCACATCCGCACGGTCTCCGCGACGGTCAGCTCCGAAGGAAAACCGCCCTCCTGCAACATGACCCCGGTCCGCGGCCGGACGACGGCCCGCTCGGCGTAGGGATCACTCCCCAGCACCCGCACCTGGCCTCCGGCGGGCGCCGCGAGTCCCTCCAGCAGTTCGACGGTGGAGGTCTTGCCGGCGCCATTGGTGCCCAGCAGCGCGAAGAGCTCGCCACGTTTCACGTGGAACGTGATCCCGCGCACAGCCTCGAACCCGCCCCCGTACACACGCCTCAGGTCGGTGACCTCGATCACGTGCTCGTGCTCGTGTTCCTTCGTGTTCATGACCACAAGCATCCCGGCGGCCGCGGCCCGGCAGGAGTGCACGGTGTCACCACTCGGGATGACAAATGTCAGACGCCGGCCGTCCGCACCTAGGCCAAAGGCCCCGGTCGATGACCGGGGCCTTTGTGACTGGAGCGGACGACGAGGCTCGAACTCGCGACCTCAACCTTGGCAAGGTTGCGCTCTACCAACTGAGCTACGTCCGCATTGCTCCCGATCAGCTTTCACTGACCGGTGCGAGCACCAGCCTACCTGATCCACTTGAGTGGTCGGGACGGCGATGCAGAGCGGGTGACAGGGATCGCACACTGCGCCTTCCCCCTGGAAGGGGGATGTTCTACTACTGAACTACACCCGCATGACTCCGTGGGCTGGGCTTTTCCGCCTCGCCCCTCGGCGTGCTCCAGACTCTAGCTGATCACCAGGGGTGCTGCGCAAGTCGGCTCCTGCGAGGGGCGCGTGAGCGGCCGAGCCCGGAGCCCGTCCAGCTCCACGGTGCGGGCTCACCGGGCCGCGGCGAACGCCTCGTAGACCTTCTTCGGGATCCGGCCCCGCGCGGGCACGTCCATCTTGTTGGCCTGTGCCCAGGCCCGAACGGCCGCCGGGTCGGGGGCGACCTCCGTCTGCCGATAGGCCTTGCCCGACTTCGACCGCTTGCGGCCGGCTTCCACGTACGGCTCGAGCGCCTTACGCAGTTTTTTGGCATTGGTTTCGTTCAGGTCGATCTCGTACGACTTGCCGTCGAGTCCGAAGGCGATCGTTTCCGCCGCTTCCGAGCCGTCGATGTCGTCAAAGAGAGTGACTACGACACGCTGCGCCACGAATATCGGTCCCTTCGTGCGGCACCTCGGTGATGACGTGCCAAGACGTCATGGAGATGCCGCGGAGATGTCGGCTGTCGGCCAGTTATCGGGGAAAGTATCGGCTATTGCCAATTCATTTGTACAGTGCTCGGCAAAGCAATGTGAAGCCCGAGTAAATCTCCCCGCGTGTCCAGGATTCAAGGGGGAGGGCGGCGACTTCGATTGAGGGTGGTGGGGGGAGGTGGGCGGGCGCAATAGCCATCGCGTGCGGATCCTGGATCTTTCCCAGAACTTTTCGTGAACGGGTCACTCCGATGCCGGATCGTGATGATCAACCCGTAGCTTCCTACAACTCTACCCGCGTAGAAATTTTGTGCGGGTAGTCTGAAGGAACCTGCTCAGCACCACACACCGGGAGTGCCAGTGGCACGCGTCGTAGTCGACGTCATGCTCAAGCCGGAGATCCTCGACCCCCAGGGCCAGGCGGTGCAGCGCGCACTGCCGCGGCTGGGTTTCGACGGGATCTCGGACGTACGTCAGGGAAAGCGATTCGAACTGGAAGTTGAGGGGCCGGTCGACGAGGCCGCGCTCGCCCGCATCCACGAGCTTGCGGAATCCTTCCTCGCCAACACCGTGATCGAGGACTTCACCGTCAAGGTGGAGGAAGTCGCGGGGGCTGCGAAGTGACCGCACGTATTGGCGTCGTCACTTTTCCGGGCAGCCTCGACGACCGGGACACACAGCGTGCGATCCGGCTCGCGGGCGCCGAGCCTGTTGCTCTCTGGCACAAGGACAAGGACCTGAAGCAGGTCGACGCCGTGGTGCTGCCCGGCGGTTTCTCCTACGGCGACTATCTGCGCGCCGGGGCCATCTCCCGTTTCTCGCCGGTGATGGAGACCGTCATCGAGCAGGCGAAGTCCGGACTTCCGGTCCTCGGCATCTGCAACGGCTTCCAGGTTCTCACCGAGGCCCACCTCCTCCCGGGCGGGATGCTCGGCAATGACCATCTGCACTTCATCTGCCGCGAGCAGAAGCTGCGGGTGGAGAACGCGGACACCTCCTGGACCAGCGACTACACGGCCGGCCAGGAGATCCGCATCCCGCTGAAGAACATGGACGGGCGGTACGTCGCCGACTCGTACACGCTCGACCAGCTGGAGGCGGAGGGCCGGGTCGTCTTCCGCTACCTGGACTTCAACCCGAACGGTTCCCTTCGGGACATCGCCGGCATCACCAACGAGGCCGGCAACGTCGTGGGCCTGATGCCGCACCCGGAGCACGCCGTGGAGCCGCTGATCGGCACCGGCCGCACCGACGGCCTCCCCTTCTTCACCTCGATCCTCAAGAAGCTGGTCAACGCATGAGCAGGACGCCTCTGGACACGGTCGAGCACGCGGCCGCGACCCCCGACGTCGCGCTGCCCTGGGCCGAACTCGGCCTGAAGAAGGACGAGTACGAGCGGGTCGTGGAGATCCTCGGCCGCCGCCCGACCGGCGCCGAACTCGCCATGTACTCGGTGATGTGGTCCGAGCACTGCAGCTACAAGTCCTCCAAGGTCCACCTCCGCCAGTTCGGCGAGAAGGCCCCCGAGTCCGACGCCCTCCTCGTCGGCATCGGTGAGAACGCCGGTGTCGTGGACGTCGGCCAGGGCTATGCGGTCACCTTCAAGGTCGAGTCGCACAACCACCCGTCGTACGTGGAGCCCTACCAGGGCGCCGCGACGGGCGTCGGCGGCATCGTCCGCGACATCATCGCGATGGGCGCGCGCCCGGTCGCCGTGGTCGACCCGCTGCGCTTCGGCGCGGCCGACCACCCCGACACCAAGCGCGTCCTCCCGGGCGTCGTCGCCGGTATCGGCGGCTACGGCAACTGCCTGGGCCTGCCCAACATCGGCGGCGAGGTCGTCTTCGACCCCTGCTACCAGGGCAACCCGCTGGTCAACGCCGGCTGCATCGGCGTCATGCGGCACGAGGACATCCACCTCGCGAAGGCGTCCGGCGCGGGCAACAAGGTCATCCTGTACGGCGCCCGGACCGGCGGCGACGGCATCGGCGGCGCGTCGATCCTGGCCTCGGAGACCTTCGACGACGCCAAGCCGTCGAAGCGTCCGGCCGTCCAGGTCGGCGACCCCTTCCAGGAGAAGCTCCTCATCGAGTGCACCCTGGAGGCGTTCCGGGAGAAGCTGGTCGTCGGTATCCAGGACCTGGGCGCGGCCGGTCTGTCCTGCGCGACCAGCGAACTCGCCTCCAACGGCTCCGGCGGCATGACGGTCGTCCTCGACGACGTACCGCTGCGCGACTCCACGCTCTCGCCCGAGGAGATCCTCATGAGCGAGTCGCAGGAACGCATGTGCGCGGTCGTCGAGCCGGGCAAGGTCGACCGCTTCCTGGAGATCTGCGAGAAGTGGGACGTCATCGCCACGGTCATCGGTGAGGTGACCGACGGCGACCGCCTCGAGATCTTCTGGCACGGCGAGAAGATCGTCGACGTGGACCCGCGGACGGTCGCCCACGAGGGCCCGACGTACGAGCGCCCGTACGCCCGCCCCTCCTGGCAGGACGCCCTCCAGGCCGACGACGCGGGCAAGCTCCCGCGCCCGGAGACCTCCCAGGAGCTGAAGGACCAGGTCCTGAAGCTGGTCGGGTCCCCGAACCAGGCCTCCAAGAAGTGGATCACCTCGCAGTACGACCACTTCGTGCAGGGCAACACCGTCCTCGCCCAGCCCGAGGACTCCGGCATGATCCGCATCGACGAGGAGACCGGCCTCGGCGTCGCCATCGCGACGGACGGCAACGGCCGGTACGCCAAGCTGGACCCGTACAAGGGCGCCCAGCTGGCCCTCGCGGAGGCCTACCGGAACGTGGCGACGACCGGCGCGAAGCCGCTGGCCGTCTCCGACTGCCTGAACTTCGGCTCGCCTGAGGACCCGGCGGTGATGTGGCAGTTCGCGGAGGCGGTGCGGGGCCTGGCGGACGCCTGCCAGCAGCTGGGCACGCCCGTGACCGGCGGCAATGTCTCGCTCTACAACCAGACGGGCGAGGCGGCCATCCACCCGACCCCGGTCGTCGCGGTCCTCGGCGTGATCGACGACGTCGCTCGTCGCACGCCGGTCGGTTTCCAGGAGGAGGGGCAGCTGCTGTACCTCCTCGGCGACACGCGTGAGGAGTTCGGCGGTTCGGCCTGGTCCCAGGTCGTCCACGACCACCTCGGCGGCCTGCCGCCCGAGGTGGACCTGGAGCGTGAGCGGCTGCTCGCCGAGATCCTGATCTCCGCCTCCCGCGACGGAATGATCGACTCCGCGCACGACCTGTCCGACGGCGGTCTCGTCCAGGCCGTGGTCGAGTCGGCGCTGCTCGGCGGCAAGGGCGCCCGTCTGGTCGTCCCGGACGGTCTGGACGCCTTCACCTTCCTCTTCTCCGAGTCGGCCGGCCGCGCGATCGTCGCCGTCCCGCGCTCGGAGGAGGTCCGCTTCAACGACATGTGCGGCGCACGCGGCCTTCCGGCCACCCGCATCGGTGTCGTGGACGGCGACGCGGTCGACGTCCAGGGCGAGTTCGCGCTCTCCCTGACGGAACTGCGCGAGGCCCACGAGGCGACGATTCCGGCGCTGCTGGCGTAACCACTCGCACGACCTCGAAGGCCCTGTCCGGTTGCCGGGCGGGGCCTTCTGGTGTCCGTACCCACGTCACCGCTGTCGCCGAGCGGCGTGCCTGCACGGACGTGAAGTTCCCGGCCCCGTCGACCTTCCGAGGGAAGAACTAGGCTCCGACCATGCCCCCGGCCAAGAAGCGCCCCCGCACCTACGACCCCGCCAAGACCCGCGCAGCCGTGCTCGCCCAGTTCGGCAACGTACGGGAGGCCGTCCGCAGCCTCACCCCCGAGCAGCTGGCCCTGTCCACCCGCCTCGGTGACTGGACCGTACGGGAGTTGATCGCGCACACCGGGATGGCCCTCGCCGCGGTGAGCCGGCTGGTGCGGGAGCCCGCGCCCGCACGGCAGGACGCGCGGCTGCTCGACTGGCCGTTCGCGATCGCCGACGACGCCCCGGGCATCGCCGACACCGCCCGTCACCTGGCCGAACAGCACCCCGACCTGGACGCCCACCTCGCCGGCCTCGAGCAGCGCTTCACCGCCGACCTCGCCGTGCACCCCGGCACCCGGCTGCTCCCCACCAGTGCGGGCGCCCTCCCGCTGGCCGACTACGTCGTCACCCGCACCGTGGAACTCGTCGTCCACACCGACGACCTGAACGCAGCCGTCCCCGGCCTCGGCATCCCCTACGACCGTCAGGCCCTCGCTGCCGCCACCCGGCTGCTCGCCGATGCGCTCGCCGCGAAGGCACCCGGCGGGGCGACCGAGGTGCGGATCCCGCCCTACGCCGTCGTGCAGTGCGTCGAAGGCCCCCGGCACACCCGCGGCACCCCGCCCAACGTCGTCGAGACCGATCCGCTGACCTGGCTCCGGCTCGCCACCGGGCGGATGGAGTGGACCGAGGCCGTCCGCGAGGCGAAGGTGAGCGCGAGCGGGGAGCGGGCGGATCTGGGGGAGTTCCTGCCCTTGATGCGCTGAGTCGCGCACGGGGTGGCGTACGTATGGAACCAATCACCCCACCCGCCCCGTCGAATCGGCATGTACAGGCAGAAGCAGCGCATCACCCTCACGGCCGCCCTCGCCCTCGTCCCCCTCGCCGCGGCCTGCGGCAGTGAACAGGCGGGCAGCACGTCGGCCGCCGCCCAGAAGCCCGTCACCGGCGTGCACTGGACCGTCGACAGCCTCACCGTCGACGGCAAGCAGCACGACGCCCCCACCGACGCACACGTCACCATCGACGACAGCGGCAAGGCCCAGGGCAACTACGGCTGCAACCACTTCAGCGCCCGGGCCGCCTTCGACGGCGACCGCATCCGGCTCAGCGACGCCACGATGACCGAGATGGCCTGCGAGGAAGCCCCCATGGCCTTCGAGGAGAACCTCGCCCGCACCCTCGCCGACGGCCCGCTGAAGACCGAGGTCAGCGGCGACCGCCTCACCCTCACCACCGACGCTGGCGACACCGTCCGTCTGACCGAGGAGCAGGACGCCCCGCTGTACGGCACGAAGTGGACGGTGACGGCACTGGGCGAGGGCGCGGTGGCCGAGTCCCTCCCGAAGGGCGCCGAGGGCAAGGCGTACCTCACCTTCGAGGAGAAGCCCGGCAAGGTCGGCGGCCGCCTCGCCTGCAACAAGGTCAACGCCGAGGCCACCGTGCGCGACGGGCGGATCACCCTGGGCACCGCATCCACCACGCGCATGATGTGCGAAGCCTCACTCATGGATACGGAAAAGCGCCTCCTGCGCCTCTTCGACGGCACGGTCAGCTACCGCCTGGAGCACCGCACCCTCACGCTGACCAGCGAAAACGGCGAGTCCGTGACCGCGACGGCCGGGAAGTGACCGGTTACCGCCGAGTATCCCCAATTCGGACCAGTGGTCGATCTCGCCTACACTCGGAGCCGTGCCACGTGGTGACGGTCGACTCAATCACGATCTGCTTCCCGGCGAAAAAGGCCCCCAGGACGCGTGTGGCGTCTTCGGTGTCTGGGCTCCGGGTGAAGAGGTCGCAAAGCTCACGTACTTCGGGCTCTACGCCCTCCAGCATCGGGGCCAGGAATCCGCGGGAATCGCGGTCAGCAACGGCTCCCAGATCCTCGTCTTCAAGGACATGGGACTGGTCTCCCAGGTCTTCGACGAAACCTCCCTCGGTTCCCTCCAGGGTCACATCGCGGTCGGTCACGCCCGCTACTCGACCACCGGCGCCTCGGTGTGGGAGAACGCCCAGCCGACGTTCCGCGCCACCGCGCACGGTTCCATCGCGCTCGGCCACAACGGCAACCTGGTCAACACCGCCCAGCTCGCCGAGATGGTCGCCGACCTGCCCAAGCAGGACGGCCGCACCACCCGGGTCGCGGCGACCAACGACACCGACCTCCTGACGGCCCTGCTCGCCGCCCAGGTCGACGCCGAGGGCAAGCCGCTGACCGTCGAGGAGGCGGCCCCCGTCGTCCTGCCACAGGTCAGGGGCGCCTTCAGCCTTGTCTTCATGGACGAGCACACCCTGTACGCCGCCCGCGACCCGCAGGGCATCCGCCCCCTCGTCCTGGGCCGCCTGGAGCGCGGCTGGGTGGTGGCCTCCGAGACCGCCGCTCTCGACATCGTCGGCGCCAGCTTCGTGCGCGAGGTGGAGCCCGGCGAGTTCATCGCCATCGACGAGCAGGGCCTGCGCACTTCGCGATTCGCGGACGCGAAGCCCAAGGGCTGTGTCTTCGAGTATGTGTACCTGGCCCGCCCGGACACCGACATCGCCGGCCGGAACGTCTACCTCTCCCGCGTCGAGATGGGCCGCCGCCTGGCGAAGGAGGCCCCCGCCGAGGCCGACCTCGTCATAGCGACCCCGGAGTCCGGCACCCCGGCGGCCATCGGTTACGCGGAGGCGAGCGGCATCCCGTTCGGCGCGGGTCTGGTCAAGAACGCGTACGTCGGCCGTACGTTCATCCAGCCCTCGCAGACGATCCGCCAGCTCGGTATCCGTCTGAAGCTGAACCCGCTCAAGGAAGTCATCAAGGGCAAGCGCCTGGTCGTCGTCGACGACTCGATCGTCCGCGGCAACACCCAGCGGGCCCTGGTCCGCATGCTGCGCGAGGCCGGCGCGGCCGAGGTCCACATCCGGATCTCCTCCCCGCCCGTGAAGTGGCCCTGCTTCTTCGGCATCGACTTCGCCACCCGCGCCGAGCTCATCGCCAACGGCATGACCACCGACGAGATCGGCACCTCCCTCGGCGCCGACTCCCTGGCGTACATCTCCATCGACGGCATGATCGAGGCGACCACCATCGCCAAGCCGAACCTGTGCCGCGCCTGCTTCGACGGCGAGTACCCGATGGAGCTCCCGGACCCCGAGCTGCTCGGCAAGCAGCTCCTGGAGACCGAGCTTGCGGCCGGTACGGCCGCCCCGGCTGCCGTCGACGCGATCCGTCGCCCGTAAGCCCCGTAGCAACCAACCCGAAAGATCCCAGGCAATGTCTGAGACCAATGCCGGTGCGTCCGGTGCTTCCTACGCGGCTGCCGGCGTCGACATCGAGGCGGGCGACCGCGCGGTCGAGCTGATGAAGGAGTGGGTGAAGAAGACGCAGCGCCCCGAGGTCCTCGGTGGCCTCGGCGGCTTCGCCGGCCTCTTCGACGCCTCCGCTCTCAAGCGCTACGAGCGTCCTCTGCTCGCCTCCGCCACGGACGGCGTCGGCACCAAGGTCGACATCGCCCGCCGGCTGGGCGTCTACGACACGATCGGCCACGACCTGGTCGCGATGGTCATGGACGACATCGTGGTGTGCGGCGCCGAGCCGCTGTTCATGACCGACTACATCTGCGTCGGCAAGGTCCACCCCGAGCGGGTGGCCGCCATCGTGAAGGGCATCGCCGAGGGCTGTGTGCTGGCCGGCTGCGCCCTGGTCGGCGGTGAGACGGCCGAGCACCCGGGTCTGCTGGGCGAGGACGACTTCGACGTCGCCGGTGCCGGTACCGGCGTCGTGGAGGCCGACCGGCTGCTCGGCCCGGATCGTATCCGTACGGGTGACGCCGTCATCGCCATGGCGTCCTCCGGTCTTCACTCGAACGGGTACTCACTGGTCCGGCACGTTCTGCTGGACCGTGCGGGCCTGGCCCTGGAATCGGAGATCGCCGAGCTCGGCCGCACCCTCGGTGAGGAGCTGCTGGAGCCGACGAAGATCTACTCCCTGGACTGCCTGGCCCTGACCCGCACCACCGAGGTGCACGCCTTCAGCCACATCACCGGCGGCGGACTCGCGGCCAACCTGGCCCGGGTCGTCCCCGACGGGCTGCACGCGATCGTCGACCGCTCCACCTGGACCCCGGCCCCGGTCTTCGACCTGGTCGGCCGGACCGGTGACGTCGAGCGCCTCGAGTTGGAGAAGACCCTGAACATGGGCGTCGGCATGATCGCGATCGTGCCGGAGGAATCCACCGAGGTGGCGCTGGCGACGCTGGCCGACCGCGGGGTGGACGCGTGGGTCGCCGGCGAGATCACGGACCGGGGTGAGCACACGACCGGTGCCGCCCTCGTGGGTGACTACGCGTAAACGGAAAACCCCTTGGGCTCCCCCTGCTCGAGCGCAGTCGAGCGTGGGGAGTTCGAGGAGCGGGTCCGGGACGAAGCCCTGAAGCGGCAGCACGAAACCCGGTCCGGCGCTCGAAGCCCCGGACCGGGTAAGGCACGGCTAAGCCGCTGCAGGCATCACGCGCCGCGACGATGCTGAGAGGACTGGTCGTCCTCGTCGTCCTCGTCGTCGTCCTCATAGAGGTCGGCGTACCGCGAATACAGGTCGTCGTCCTGCTCATCGTCCTCGAAGCGGTCGCCGTTCGGCGACTGGTTCGACGTCGATGCGCCCAGCTCTTCAGCCAGGCGTGAGAGGTCAGTCCCACCGCTGTTGTACTTCAGCTGGCGGGCGACCTTCGTCTGCTTGGCCTTGGCCCGGCCGCGCCCCATGGCTCGACCCCCTCAACGACGGGGCTCGACGGCCCCAGAGTCTGACACGCGTTCATGATCCGGAACGGACTCTCCGTGGAGAGGCCGGTCCGTAGGGCTTCCACGGTACCTGAGCCCGCGCCCATACGGTACGTCGCCCGCAGGAAGGGCGTGTGCACAGGACCTTCGAGGAGCCCTGTCCTCGCTGGTCAGTGGCGATTTTAACCACTTATTGGCGGACGACCCGCCGGTCGAAGTGAGAGTTCTCTCCAAGTGCCCACCGGCAGGTACCGCCCAAACCTGTCAGGCGCCCGCGCCGAACGTCACCATCCCCGCAACGCGGCGCCGTCATGCATCCGCTGTTCCGCGATCCGGTCGGCCGCGGCAGCCGGCGGAATGCCATCCGCCTTCGCGCGTGCGAATATGGCCAGCGTGGTGTCGTAGATCTGCGCGGCCTTCGCCTTGCACCGGTCGAAGTCGAAGCCGTGCAGTTCGTCGGCGACCTGGATGACGCCGCCGGCGTTGACCACGTAGTCGGGCGCGTAGAGGATCCCGCGGTCGGCGATGTCCTTCTCCACGCCCGGGTGGGCGAGCTGGTTGTTGGCCGCGCCGCAGACCACCCTGGCGGTCAGCACCGGCACGGAGTCGTCGTTCAGCGCCCCGCCGAGCGCGCAGGGAGCGTAGACGTCGAGCCCGTCGATCCGGATCAGCGCGTCGGTGTCGGCAACGGCCAGCACGTTCGGGTGCCGCTCGGTGACCCGCCGTACGGCCTCCTCGCGCACATCCGTGACGAAGACCTCGGCGCCCTCCGCCAGCAGGTGCTCCACCAGGTGGTGGCCGACCTTGCCGACGCCGGCGATCCCGACCCGGCGGCCGCGCAGCGACGGATCGCCCCACAGATGCTGGGCGGACGCCCGCATGCCCTGGTAGACGCCGAACGCGGTGAGCACGGAGGAGTCGCCCGCGCCGCCGTTCTCCGGCGAGCGCCCGGTCGTCCAGCGGCACTCGCGTGCGACGACGTCCATGTCGGCGACATACGTACCGACGTCACAGGCAGTGACGTACCGACCGCCCAGCGAGGCCACGAACCGGCCGTAGGCGAGCAGCAGCTCCTCGGTCTTGATCCGCTCCGGGTCACCGATGATCACGGCCTTGCCGCCGCCGTGGTCGAGCCCGGCCATGGCGTTCTTGTACGACATCCCGCGGGCGAGGTTCAGCGCGTCGGCGACGGCCTCCGCCTCGTTCCGGTACGGGTAGAAGCGGGTACCGCCGAGCGCGGGGCCCAGGGCGGTGGAGTGGATGGCGATGACGGCCTTGAGGCCGCTCGCGCGGTCCTGACAGAGCACGACTTGCTCATGACCCCCCTGGTCCGAGTGGAACAGGGTGTGCAGTACATCAGCAGGTGCGCCGGTTACGTCGGTCACGGTGGTGACTCCTGAGTAAGTAGCGGCGGTTGACGGGGCTCCCGTGGTGGTGGCGGGGGCCTGTGAGCATGAGATTAGAGCCTTGTGGCCCCGCCGACCGAGCAGTGCTCAGGATCACCTCCGGACGGAGTACGTCCGTGCGACGATTTGCATAGTTTTCCCGCGCGTTTGTGGGCGGGTTCCGCAGTTTTCCCCGGCAGCCGGCGGGGGAGGGAGCAGGCGTGCCCAAGGTGTCCTCGGTGATCGTCCCGTATGCGGCGTACCTGCGCGTGTACGAGCCGCTGGCCGCCTTCCCGGAGCCGGAGCGCGGCCAGTGGGCCCGCTACGCCCACCGCCCCGGCCGCCCCTCCTACCAGGACGAACTCCGCCGCTCCCTGGCCGACTTGCTGCCCACCCCGCCCGTCGCGGTGCCGGTGCACGAGAGCCGCGACGCTTTCGTGCTGGAGGCCGACGGGGTGGTCCACGTCTGCCCCTGGCGCACCCGGCTGCGCGGCTGGCAGGCCCTGGGCGATCTCGCCGAGGAGTTCCCGCCGCCCCTGTTGGACGCCGTCCTGCCTCCGCTGGTCCGCCACCAGGCCGCCCAGGACTACGAGCGCTGGCTCGCCCTCAACCCGGACGCCCGCCCCTGGATCCGCACCGCGACCTGGCAGGTGCCGCTGACCTGGTTCGTCCTGGTCTCGGACGAGGAGCGGCAGTACGACAAGGGCGCCGGGGGCACGGAGGACTCCGCGCCGGTGCTGCGCTACCGCACGCCCATGGTGCAGGCCCGGCGCCGGGTGGCCCGCGCCCTGCGCACCCTCAGGAACGCCATGGACGAGGGACCGCTCATCGACGGTCTCGTGGACGTCGGGCGCTGGCTGGAGGAGTTCCATCCGCGCTCCCTGGTGGAGCTGGACTACGGCGGGCTGGTGCACGCCCTGCCGGCCGGCGAGCTGGAGGGCGATCACTCGGCGGCCGACGTGGCCGAGGGGATCGAGGCGCTGCGCAACGGCGACGGGGCCGCGGCGGGCGAGGCGTACGGCCGGCTCGTGGAGCGCTGGCGGTCGGTACGCGACCTGCGTTCGGCGAACTGACGTACTGTGCTGTGACGCACCTTACGGAGCCTCAACAACGGACCTAGAGTGCGATCTGGGCGTTTGTGTCAAGGGTGTGACGGGGGCGACAAGCGTGACGGACCGCACTTACACGTCCCTTGCGCCGCTTGACCCCCCTCATGCCAAAATAGGACAAGGAGTCCGGGGAGGACTCCCTCCGTCCCATGTGCTCAACTATGGCCGGAATCTCAGCATTGCACGCTTTGGTGGGTCTAGTGACTCCGGATCGCCGCTGTGACTGATCGTCACAGCGGCGTGACTGTCCGCTATGGCATGGTCCATCGGCTTCCGTCGCTGATGAACACCTGGGAGGGCAATTCCATCGGTTTGGCCGACGCGGCTGGACAGATGGTGTAGTTGTAGTGCCGAGGACAAGCCGTTCGTCCTATAACCGACTCGACTCGCGTCCGCCATTTCGGGCAACGCGGGTCAAGGTGCAGAATTTAGAGGAAAGAACCGAGAAGGTTCGGTTCTCCCGAGGAGGCCGCTCATGACCGCTCGCACCCCTGATGCCGAGCCGCTGCTGACCCCGGCTGAGGTCGCCACGATGTTCCGCGTCGACCCGAAGACGGTCACGCGGTGGGCGAAGGCCGGCAAGCTCACTTCCATCCGTACGCTCGGCGGGCACCGCCGCTACCGCGAGGCCGAGGTCCGCGCACTGCTCGCGGGCATCCCGCAGCAGCGCAGCGAGGCCTGAACAACTGAATAACCGGGCAAACCGGCTGGTTCCCCCAACCAGCCGCGGCGTCCGAACCAAGCTCCAACCGACGCGGATCCTGCCCCAACAGGGTCCACGCCCAAGGTCTTCAGGCAACTGACAGGGTGCGTCATCGATCGCGCTGGACTCCGCCGGGTCCAGCGCGATCTTTTTGTGCGCCGGAGGTCGACCCTGTGGGCTGCCTTGTCGGAGTCTGGGGAGGGGTGTCGGAGCTGCTGTGCAGGCACCCTCCCCGGTGGTGCAATTGCACATATTAAATTGAACTGTTGTAGGGGATGGGTAAGTACCGCGGTTTCAGAAACTCATGCGGTGACACCCGTCACATGACGGGGTGCTTGTTGCCTCTGACCCATGTGCGATAGGGGAGTTGGTCATGTGACGGAGGCGCTCGAGGGGCGCTCGTCCTCGGCGCTCTCCTCCGGTACGTCCGTCGCCCGCGGCGCGGAGGCCATGGCGAGCCGCAGGAGCTGGTGGCAGATCGGGCAGTGCCGGGTCAGATGCCGATACGACGATGCGGCCGACAGATGCGCGCGGAGCAACGCCCGCGTCTCGTGCCTGACCGATGCCGCCATACGCCACCTCCGGGGTCGTACGGGAACGCTGCCCTGGTTTCTGAGTACCGAGCGAATGTGACGCCGTCAAGGCGGCGAGGGGCTCCGCCGGTACCGGCGCTTCGTGACACCCGGCGCTGCGGTGACCGCCCCTGGGGGCCTGCGGCCCCCAGACCTCCGCTTCGGCCCTGAACGGGCCTCGTCCTCAACCCCCAGAGGGGGCACCCCCCAGACGGGCTGAGATTTCGCCGACCGGCGCCGGATGTGTGCGCCAGGGCATGAGTAAGGCCCGCAGCCTCTTGCGGGATGCGGGCCTCAATCGTTTGCTGCGGTCCTGACGGGATTTGAACCCGCGGCCTCCACCTTGACAGGGTGGCGAGCACTCCAAACTGCTCCACAGGACCAGGTTTCGCTGCGCGTTTGTTGCGTTGCGCTGCGAGAAGAGACTGTACAGGAGGGCGGGGCCCTGGTCGAACTCACCCTGGGTGGCTACTCCGTTACGGGGCCGCCGCGTCGATCGCCTTCACGATGCGCTTGTCGGAGACCGGGTACGCCGTGCCGAGGGCGTGCGCGAAGTAGCTGACGCGGAGTTCCTCGATCATCCAGCGGATGTCCAGCACCGAGGACGGGACCGGGCGCCCCTGTGGCATCTGCTCGAGGAGCCAGGCGTACTCGTCCTGCATCTCCTTGACCTTCTCCATGCGCGTGGCGTCCCGCTGGACGTTCGTCGGCATCTGCTGCAGCCGGCGGTCCGCGGCGACCAGGTAGCGCATCAGGTCCGGCAGGCGCCGCAGCCCCGCCTCCGTCACGAAACCGGGCTTCACAAGGGCGTCCAGCTGCCCCCGTACGTCCTGGACGTTTGCCAGGAGCGCGGGGCTGCGTACGGCCTTCAGGCGGCGCTCACAGGCCTGCCAGGCGGCCAGGACCTGCTGCACCTGCCCGACCGTACGGACCGTCGTGTCGACGATCTCGGCACGCACCCTGTCGTACAGCTTCCGGTACGACTCCTCGTCCCACGCCGGCCCGCCGAAGTCCGCGATCAGCCTGTCGGCCGCGGCCGTCGCGCAGTCGTCGAACAGGGCCTGGATCGAGCCGTGCGGGTTGGCGGAGAGGGCGAGCTTCTGAGCGTTCGTCAGCTTCTCGGATGCGAACTTCGCAGGATTCACCGGGATGTTGCGGAGGATCAGGCGGCGCGTGCCCTTCCACATGGCCTCGGCCTGCTCCGCCTCCGTGTCGAAGAGGCGTACGGAGACCGTGTCGCCGTCGTCGACGAGCGCCGGGTACGCCTTCACGGGCTGGCCGGCCCGGCGGGTCTCGAAGACGCGGGTGAGCGTGCCGATCGTCCAGTCGGTCAGGCCCTTGCGCTCGACGGACTCGCCGCCCTGACGCTCGGCCGTGGCCGCGGCGGCCTGCGAGAGGGCCTTGCGGGCCTTCGGCTTCAGCCGGAGCTTCAGCGCCTCAAGATCCTTGTCCTCCGCCAGCTTGCGGCGGCGCTCGTCGACGATGCGGAACGTGATGCGCAGATGGTCGGGGACCTTCGACCAGTCGAAGTCCTCGGCGGTGAAGGGGACGCCGACCATCCGCTTCAGCTCGCGGGCCATGGTGATGGTGAGGGGTTCCTGGAGGGGTACGGCCGTGTCCAGGAACCGCTGCGCGAAGTTCGGCGCCGGTACGTAGTTGCGGCGGATCGGCTTCGGGAGGGACCGGATCAGCTCGGTGACCACTTCCTCCCGCAGGCCCGGGATCTGCCAGTCGAAGCCCTCGTCCGTGACCTGGTTGAGGACCTGCAGCGGAATGTGGACGGTGACGCCGTCGGCGTCCGCGCCCGGCTCGAACTGGTACGTGACCCGGAACTTCAGCGGGCCCTGCCGCCAGGAGTCCGGATAGTCCGCCTTGGTGACCGCCTCCGCCGACTCCCGGATGAGCATCTCGCGCTCGAAGTCCAGGAAGTCCGGCTGCTCGTGCCGCTTGCGCTTCCACCACGAGTCGAAGTGAGCGCCGGAGACGACGTGCTCGGGGATCCGCTGGTCGTAGAAGTCGAAGAGGGTCTCGTCGTCGACCAGGATGTCCCGGCGGCGGGCGCGGTGCTCCAACTCCTCGACCTCGGTGAGGAGTCTGCGGTTGTCGGCGAAGAACTTGTGGTGCGTGCGCCAGTCACCCTCGACCAGGGCGTTGCGGATGAAGAGCTCGCGGGATGCCTCCGGCTCGATCCGGCCGTAGTTGACCTTGCGCTGGGCGACGATCGGGACGCCGTACAGCGTGACCTTCTCGTACGCCATCACCGCGGCCTGGTCCTTCTCCCAGTGCGGTTCGCTGTACGTCCGCTTGAGAAGGTGCTCGGCGAGCGGCTCGACCCACTCCGGCTCGATCTTGGCGTTGACGCGGGCCCAGAGGCGGGAGGTCTCCACAAGCTCGGCGGACATCACGAACCGCGGCGGCTTCTTGAAGAGCGCCGAGCCCGGGAAGATCGCGAACTTGGCGTTACGGGCGCCGAGGTACTCGTTGCGCTCCCTGCGCGCGCCGGAGTCCCTGCTGTCCTTGGACTCCTTCACGTCCTTCATCCCGATGTGGGAGAGAAGGCCGGCGAGCAGGGAGACGTGGATGCGGTCGGTGGGGGCGTCGTCCTCGTTGACGTGGATGCCCATCTGCTTGGCGACCGTGCGCAGCTGGGTGTAGATGTCCTGCCATTCGCGGATGCGCAGGAAGTTGAGGTACTCCTGCTTGCACATCCGGCGGAAGGAGGACGAGCCGCGCTCCTTCTGCTGCTCGCGGATGTACCGCCAGAGGTTGAGGTAGGCGAGGAAGTCGCTGGTCTCGTCCTTGAAGCGGGCATGCTGCTGGTCGGCCTGGGTCTGCTTGTCGGCCGGGCGCTCGCGCGGGTCCTGGATGGACAGCGCGGCGGCTATGACCATGACCTCGCGGACGCAGCCGTTCTTGTCGGCCTCCAGCACCATGCGGGCCAGCCGCGGGTCGACGGGGAGCTGCGCGAGCTTGCGGCCCGTGTCGGTGAGACGCTTGCGCGGGTCCTTCTGGGCCGGGTCGAGCGCGCCCAGCTCCTGCAGGAGGTGGACGCCGTCGCGGATGTTGCGGTGGTCCGGCGGGTCGATGAACGGGAACTTCTCGATGTCGCCGAGGCCGGCCGCGGTCATCTGGAGGATGACGGACGCCAGATTCGTCCGCAGGATCTCGGCGTCCGTGAACTCCGGCCGCGCGAGGAAGTCGTCCTCGCTGTACAGCCGGATGCAGATGCCGTCGGACGTACGGCCGCAGCGGCCCTTGCGCTGGTTGGCGCTCGCCTGGGAGACCGGCTCGATGGGCAGCCGCTGGACCTTGGTGCGGTGGCTGTAGCGGGAGATCCGGGCGAAGCCGGGGTCGATGACGTACTTGATGCCCGGGACGGTGAGGGACGTCTCGGCGACGTTGGTTGCCAGAACGATCCTGCGGCCGGTGTGCGGCTGGAAGACCCGGTGCTGCTCGGCGTGGGACAGGCGGGCGTACAGCGGGAGGATCTCGGTGAAGCGGTACTGCTTCCTGGTGAGGGCGTCCGCGGTGTCCCGGATCTCCCGCTCACCGGAGAGGAAGACCAGGATGTCGCCCTGGCCCTCCCTCTGGAGCTCCTCGACCGCGTCGGTGATCGCGGTGATCTGGTCGCGGTCGGCGTCGTCGCCGTCCTCTTCGAGGAGGGGCCGGTAGCGCACCTCCACGGGATACGTACGTCCGCTGACCTCGACGATCGGCGCGTCGCCGAAGTGCCGGGAGAAGCGCTCGGGGTCGATGGTGGCGGAGGTGATGACGACCTTGAGATCGGGCCGCTTCGGCAGCAACTGCGCGAGATATCCGAGCAGGAAGTCGATGTTGAGGGACCGCTCGTGGGCCTCGTCGATGATGATCGTGTCGTAGGCGCGCAGCTCGCGGTCGGTCTGGATCTCGGCGAGCAGAATGCCGTCCGTCATGAGCTTGACGAAGGTGGCGTCCGGGTTCACCTGGTCGGTGAAGCGGACCTTCCAGCCGACGGTCTCCCCGAGCGGAGTGTCCAGCTCCTCGGCCACCCGCTCGGCGACGGTACGGGCGGCGATACGGCGGGGCTGGGTGTGCCCGATCATGCCGCGGACACCACGCCCGAGCTCGAGACAGATCTTCGGGATCTGTGTCGTCTTGCCGGACCCGGTCTCACCGGCGACGATCACGACCTGGTGGTCGCGAATGGCGTCGGCGATCTCGTCCTTCTTCTGGCTGACGGGCAGCTGGGGCGGGTAGGTGACCGCGGGCACGCGCGCCCGCCGGCCGGCCATCCGCTCCTCGGCCCTGGCGACTTCCGCCTCGATCTCGGCGAGCACGGCGGCACGCGCCTCCGGCTTACGGATCTTGCGCGCACCCTCGAGCCGCCGCCCGAGCCGGTGCGCATCGCGCAGCGAGAGCTCGGTGAGGCGGGGGGCGAGGGTGCCGAGGGCGGGGGCGCCGGGGGCAGGCTGCGTAGACATACGGGACCCAGGATCTCATCCCGGGGAAATCCATGGCGAATGCTTTTGTAGGTGCCGCAACGCGAAACCCCCGCCGATGATCTCGACGGGGGTTTGCTGCCCTCGGGGCGGTGGTGGCTGGGGCCGGGGTCGAACCGGCGACCTTCCGCTTTTCAGGCGGACGCTCGTACCAACTGAGCTACCCAGCCACGAGGTTTCACGTGAAACCTCAGCGGTCCTGACGGGATTTGAACCCGCGGCCTCCACCTTGACAGGGTGGCGAGCACTCCAAACTGCTCCACAGGACCAAGCTATGACGTACGACAGTGTCGCACACCGTACTGCGTGCCCCCAACGGGATTCGAACCCGTGCTACCGCCTTGAAAGGGCGGCGTCCTAGGCCGCTAGACGATGAGGGCTATCGGCCCGCCTGGGCGCTTCTCAGCGCGTCGGGGACGTGAGAAGCATATGGGATGGCGGGAGGGATCGCCAAAACGGTTTATGGAGACGGGGTGGGCGAGGGAGTGGGGGACGGGCTCGGGGACGGGGTGGCTCCCGGCTGGTTCTCCTCGACCAGGTGGCGGCTGACCTCCGCCGTCGTCAGGCCCAGACCGCCCAGCCTGATCGCGTCCCAGGCCTGGAGGCGGCGGGTGTCCCGGTCGAAGTAGAGGATCGACGCCTCGATCGGGTCCGGGTGCTCGCCCTCCACCGCGCGCAGGCCGCTGCCGCCCGTCGAGCCTTCGATGCGCAGCCGGGTGCCGTACCGCATGACCTCCGTTTCCTGGTGGTGCACATGGCCGGCCAGGACCAGGGGGACCTCGCCGTCGGTCTGGCGGGCGGCCGGCGGCTCGTGGGCGATGGCCACGTCCACGGGGGTGCCGGCGGCCCGCTGGTCGCGCAGTGCCGAGGCCAGGCGGGCGCCGGCCAGTTCCTGGGAGGCGTCGGCTCCGGGTTTGTTGGTGCGGTCGGGGGTGAACTGGGGGTCGCCGATGCCCGCGAAGCGCAGGCCCGCGATGGTCGTCGCCCGGCCGTCGTCCAGGACGTGCACGTTCTTGAGGCCTTCGAGGTAGCGCTGGGTGATCAGGGAGTCGTGGTTGCCGCGGACCCAGATGTACGGGGCGCCCAGGTCCTCGATGGGGTCCAGGAAGCCGTTCTCCGCCGCTGTGCCGTGGTCCATCGTGTCGCCGGAGTCCACGATCACGTTCACCTCGTACTGCTCCACCAGCGAGGCGATGATCTTCCAGCTGGCCGGGTTCAGGTGGATGTCGGAGACGTGCAGGACGCGGATGGTGGTGGGGTCCGGCTGGTAGGCGGGGAGCGTGGAGGTGGCGTCGTAGAGCTTCGTCACGTTCGTCACCAGGCGGGCCAGCTCCTGTTGGTAGACGTCGAATTCGGTGACGATGCTGCGGGCGTCGCCGACCAGGGAGGGGGCGGAGGAGAGCAGGCCGGAGAACCTCGGTTCCAGGACGGACTTGGGGTTCCAGGTGGCGTACGCGGTCGCCCCGGAGGCGGTGAGCAGGGTGAGGGCGAGGCCGCCGGCCGCCAGGGCCCGGCGCGGGCGGCGGTAGACCGCGAGGCCCAGGGCGGTGGCGCCCGCGACCACGGCCACGCAGGAGCGCACCGCCAGGTCGAGGGCGCCGTGGCCGACGTCCTGGGCGACCTCGTCCTGGAGGCCGGAGAGGCGTTCGGGGTGGTCGACGAGGGCCTGGGAGCGGTCCGGGTCGAGCTGGTCGACGTTCACGTCCAGGCGGACCGGGGCGATGTGGCTGTCCAGGTGGAGGGCGCCCAGCGGGGAGATGTTGATCTTCGTGCCGCCGGCGAGGGACGGGCGCAGGGTCATCGTCGTGTCCATCGGGCCGACCGGGACGCGCACGTTGCCGACGACCAGCAGACCGAGCCAGGCGCCCAGCAGGACGACTGTGATCAGGCCGAGGGCGCGGATCCAGGGGTTGTGGGGCTGGGAGACGAGTTCGACCGCGGGGTGGGGGCGGAGGCGGCGCGGCCTTCGTATGCGGGTGATCGTCTTCAGGACTGCGGCTGGGACGCGGGCCATTGGTCCCCTATGCCCGTGTGCGGGGGTGGGTATGCGGGGCTGTGCGGGTCGTAACGGGGCGGTCCTGTGGCTCTCGTACGGGGGTGTCGTGCCGGACAATGGGCCTGTGCTGGAGATGACGCGCGAGGAGTTCGAGGAACTGGTCGCCGAGGCGCTGGACCGGATTCCGCCGGAGCTGACGCGGCTGATGGACAACGTCGCGGTGTTCGTCGAGGACGAGCCTCCGGTGGACGATCCCGAGTTGCTGGGGCTGTACGAGGGGACTCCGCTGACGGAGCGGGGCGAGTGGTACGCCGGGGTGCTGCCGGACCGGATCACGATCTACCGGGGGCCGACGCTGAGGTTCTGCGTGTCGCGGGAGGACGTCGTCGCGGAGACGGAGATCACAGTGGTGCACGAGATCGCCCATCACTTCGGGATCGACGACGCGCGGTTGCACGCCCTGGGATACGGATGACCGTGCGCGTGTCCTCTTGTGGGCGGCGGGAGTTGGGCATGTTGACTCCTTCACCCTCCCCGGAGGTGGCTGCCCGTGCGCCCCTTGCTCGTACCTGTCCGCCTGGCCGCCACCGTCGTGGCCTTCGCCGCTGCCGCCGGCTGTATGAGCGTGGGTGACGACGACGGAGGGCGGGCCAGGCCGTCGCATTCGGCGGGGCAGGAGGGCGGGGCGGCGCCCGGCGGGGGGCCGGTGGGGCCGGACGGTGGCGCCGGGCACGGAGAGGCCGCGGGCGGGGCCGAGGACGGGCGCGGCAAGGGCAGGAAGGGACACGGTACGGCGAAGCCGGGGGAGTCGGCCTCGCCGTCGGGGTCGGCGGACGTGCCCGGGGCGAGTGCCTCGGCTTCGGTGCCGGGCGGGCCGGGGCGGACCGTGGGGCCCGGGGATCCCGCGCCGACGCCTGCGCCGCCGAGTCCGACGCGGACCAGTCCTGCGCCGGAGCCGCCCCCGCCGTCACCGGAACCGCCGGCGTCTCCCGAGCCGACGGCTGCCGAGCCGTCGTCGTCGGCGCACGAGGAGCCGAGGCCGCAGCTGGTGCACCGCGAGCCGGCGCCGGAGGCCGGGGCGCCGGTCTAGTGCCGCGCCGTTGGGCCGGGTGTACCAGCTCGGTTTGCCATGAGGGGCGGTGGGTGCGTATGGTGGTAGATCGTTTGATCCCATTTGCCCGGCGCCACCGCAGAGCGCGCCGTGTGGCGCGTACTCTCCCTTGCCGTGGCGGACCGCATTGAGGCGGTCGTATTGCGAATCACGGAGTTGACGGGCGCGTGCCGACGAGACTCCGGAAGGTTTCGCATACGCATGTCCATTTCCAGTACTGATCACGTCGTCGTGCCCGAGAACGAGGCCGTCGAGGAAACCCCCGAGCTGACCTTCGCGGACCTCGGCCTCCCCGAGGGTGTCGTGCGCAAGCTCGCGCAGAACGGCGTGACCACCCCCTTCCCGATCCAGGCGGCGACCATCCCGGACGCCCTGGCCGGGAAGGACATCCTCGGCCGTGGCCGCACCGGCTCCGGCAAGACCCTCTCCTTCGGTCTGCCGACCCTGGCCACGCTGGCCGGCGGTCGCACCGAGAAGCGCAAGCCGCGTGCCGTCATCCTCACGCCGACCCGTGAGCTCGCCATGCAGGTCGCCGACGCGCTGCAGCCGTACGGGGATGTCCTCGGGCTGAAGATGAAGGTCGTCTGCGGCGGTACGTCGATGGGCAACCAGATCTACGCCCTGGAGCGCGGCGTCGACGTCCTCGTCGCCACCCCCGGTCGCCTTCGCGACATCATCACCCGCGGTGCCTGCTCCCTCGAGGACGTGCAGATCGCGGTGCTCGACGAGGCCGACCAGATGTCCGACCTGGGCTTCCTGCCCGAGGTGACGGAGCTGCTCGACCAGGTTCCGGCGGGCGGTCAGCGGATGCTGTTCTCCGCGACGATGGAGAACGAGATCCAGACCCTCGTCGACCGGTACCTCAACGACCCCGTCTCGCACGAGGTCGACGCGGCGCAGGGCGCGGTGACGACCATGTCGCACCACATCCTGGTCGTGAAGCCCAAGGACAAGGCGCCGGTCACGGCGGCCATCGCCTCCCGCAAGGGCCGCACCATCATCTTCGTCCGCACCCAGCTCGGCGCCGACCGGGTCGCCGAGCAGCTGCGCGACGCCGGTGCCAAGGCCGATGCGCTGCACGGCGGTATGACGCAGGGCGCGCGCACGCGGACGCTGGCGGACTTCAAGGACGGCTACGTCAACGTCCTGGTCGCGACGGATGTGGCGGCGCGCGGCATTCACGTCGACGGCATCGACCTCGTCCTGAACGTCGACCCGGCCGGCGACCACAAGGACTACCTGCACCGGGCCGGCCGTACGGCGCGCGCCGGGCGCACCGGCACCGTCGTCTCCCTCGCGCTGCCGCATCAGCGGCGCCAGATCTTCCGGCTGATGGAGGACGCGGGCGTCGACGCCTCGCGGCACATCATCCAGGGCGCGGGCGCCTTCGAGCCGGAGGTCGCCGAGATCACCGGCGCCCGTTCGATGACCGAGGTGCAGGCCGAGTCCGCGGGCAATGCGGCGCAGCAGGCCGAGCGTGAGGTCGCCCAGCTCACCAAGCAGCTGGAGCGGGCGCAGCGCCGTGCCGCCGAGCTGCGCGAGGAGGCCGACCGGCTGGTCGCCCGGGTCGCACGCGAGCGGGGCGAGGACCCCGAGGCGGCGGTGGCCGAGGCGCAGGCCGCGGTGGCGGAGGCCGTCGAGGTGTCCGTGCCCGAGCAGCCGGTGGCGCGGGACGTGGACCGGGCCGAGGCTTCGTCGTCGTACGAGCGTCGTGAGCGGCGTGAGGAGCGGGGTGACCGTGGTGGCTTCCGTCGGGACGACCGGGGTGACCGTGGTGGGCGTTCCTTCGAGCGGCGGGACGACCGGGGCGGGTTCAACCGGGACCGGGACCGTGGCTTCGAGCGCCGGGACAACGACCGTGGTGGCTTCCGTCGGGACGACCGCGGTGACCGTGGCGGCCGTTCCTTCGAGCGTCGGGACAACGACCGCGGTGGCCGTTCCTTCGAGCGCCGTGACGGTGACCGGGGCGGCTTCCGTAGCGACGACCGGGGTGACCGTGGTGGCTTCCGCCGTGATGACCGCGGTGACCGTGGCGGGCGTTCCTTCGAGCGTCGGGACAACGACCGTGGTGGGCGTTCCTTCGAGCGCCGTGACGGTGACCGGAGCGGCTTCCGCCGTGACGACCGCACCGCCGGTCGCCGTGACGAGCGCGGCGGCCACCGTGGCAGCGACCGCCCGTTCAACCGGGACCACCAGGGCGACCGCCCGGGCTTCCGCACCGGCGGTCACGAGCGTCCGTACGGCCGCCGTGACGACCACCGCGGCGGCGGTTCCTTCGGGCGCCGCGAGGACAAGCCGCGTTGGAAGCGCAACGGCTGACGCCGACTGACCTTCGAGGGCCCGTACGACTCCGGTCGTGCGGGCCCTCGCGCGTTCTGCGGGGGTCAAGTAGGGGTCGAGTACGGGGGGCAGTAACGGTTTTCTCTGCGCTCTCTATTCACTACCGGAACCTGTGTGACGGTTGTTAACATCCCTTGGCTTGCATGGGGGAGCGCGGCCGAGGGGGAGTTCGACGAGGCGCGCATCGGCACAGGGCGAATACACACCCGGCCGCCATGCCTTCTCGTATCCCTGGGGAGGGACCCTTGACTCGGCGTGTACACGCACGCTCTGCCGCGGCCCGGCGTGGCCGCATCGCACTCACTCTGGTGGGCCTGGCGGCCCTGGGCGCCGGCTCGCTGACCACCGCGGGCCCGGCGGCCGCGGACACCACGCCGATGCCGCTCCGGACGGACGGGGTGTGGGGCATCGACTACGCGGGGGGTGTCCTCACCACCGTGGAGGTCGCCCCGAGCGGTTACCGCTTCGTCCTCAACCGTCCCGTCTCCGCGGACGGTTCCACGGTGGGCGAGCTGGAAGGCCGCGGCTACGCCGACACCTTCGCGGGCGGCGACCATGTGCAGCGGGTGTCCTGCGACGCCGGCTCCTGTGTACCACTGCGGGCGGCCGGGAACGGCGACGTCGGCTACTTCTTCGTCGATGACGGCAAGGAGTACGCGCAGGTCTGGACGGGCGAGGACACCCTTCACCAGGGCGAGGAACCCGGCGTGACCGGTGGCCGGTTCGTGGACATCACCGGACGCTTCTACGTCTACAACGCGGCCTCGACCGGCAAGCAGTACGTCGATTCCGTTCAGCCGTACCACTATCAGGACGTTCGCAGGACGCGCTCCGTCACCGCCGCCTCCGTGTGGGGCACCCGGCTGTACACGCCGGGCTCGGGCGCCGGTGCTGTCACCGTGTACGACCTGGAGCAGAAGAAGACCGTCGAGACACTCGCCACTGGCGCGCCCTGCACGGTCAAGGAGCTTCAGGTGGTGGGCCGTTGGGTTTACTGGAACTGCGGGGCCACGGGCGCGGCGGGGGTCTACGACCGCACGGCCAAGAAGAAGATCACTGTGCCGTCCGGCCCCACGCTCGTCGGTGACGGCTATCTCGTCCGGCACGACAGGACGGCCGGGAAACTGATGCTCACCGACTTCCACACGGGTACGGCCGCGGCGGCGCGTGCGATCGCCGACCTGCCGACCGGGACCACCGCCGACCAGCGGCGGCAGACCTGGGCCGTGGACAAGTTCGGCGGGGACATCGCGTACGTGGACGCGGACCACGACGTGCACGTCGTGCAGAGCGGGGTGCCGTCGCAGCCGCTGCTGAAGATCGAGTCCGAGGTGGCCGGCGACTACGTCAACGCCAAGGACGCGTACTGGAACAGCACCTGGCAGTTCAACAAGCCCGCGACCTGGACCTTCACCGTGAAGGACGCCCGCGGCCGTGCCGTCTACACCCAGACCGGTACGGGCGCCGAGGCCGACGCCGGCTGGAACGGGAAGACGGACGCGGGCACGTACGCGTACAACGGGAGCTACACCTGGACGCTGGCCGCCACGGCGACCGAGGGCAGCGGCACGTACACGACGAGCGGTGCGTTCGGGCTCAACGGCGGACTGCCGGGCCACCACGACCAGGGGTACTACAGCTTCGGCGAGCTGGTCACGCTCAACTCCTCAGGTGGCCTGACCCTGCACTACACCAAGGGCAAGGGCACGTTCACCCACAAGGAGTCCGCCTCTGGCTGGCCCGCCGGCACTCTCGCCGTGCCGTTCGGCGACATGGGCAAGGACCGGTGCGGCGAGATGCTCGTCCGCATGCCGAACGGTGAACTGCGCCGCTACACAGGCCGGTGCGGGTTCTCGTACAGCCCGTCGAACAGCCACACCTCGCTGGGCACCGGCTGGAACGCGTACAACGTCCTCACCGCGCCCGGCGACCTGACCGGTGACGACCGGGCCGATCTGCTGGCGCGGAAGGCGTCGACGGGGGACGTGTACCTGTTCGCCAACGACGGTGCGGGGAAGCTGAAGGCGGGCGTCAAGATCCGTACGTGGTCCGGGTACAAGAAGATCGTCGGTGCCGGTGACCTGAACGGCGACGGCTTCGGGGACGTGCTGGCGCTGGACAAGGCGGGGACGCTGTGGCGCTACGACGGCACGGGCGCCGGCCAGGTGAAGGAGCGCGTGAAGGTCTTCTCCGACTGGGGCGGCACCTACAACGCGATCGTCGGCGTCGGTGACATCACCGGCGACGGCAAGAACGACCTGGTGTCGCGGGACACCGCGGGCAACCTCTACCGCAACACCGGTACGGGCAAAGGGTCGTTCGCGCCGCGCGTGAGGATCGCGAGCGGCTGGCAGGGCTACAGGGGGATTTTCTGATGCGTCACTCGTTCATACGCGCCGCGAGCGCGGCCGGAGTCCTGGCCCTGACCCTGGTCCTCACTCCGGTCGTCGGGGCCCCGGCCGCCGCTGCGGACGCCCCGGCCCAGCTGGACGTCACGCCCAACTGGCGTACCGTGCCCCGGGCCGACTCACTCGGCTCCTTCGGCGCGACCGGGTTCGTGCACTCGCCGGAGGATGCGGAAGACAGCTTCGGGCAGGAGTTCCAGTGGACCCGGCTCGACACCGGGGAGACGACCACGCTGCTCGGCTACGGCAACAACGAGGAGGCCGAGTTCGGCGAGTTCGGCGCCGAGTCGGACTATGCCGCCCACCACCACCTCGGCTCGATCGACATCCGGAACATGGCGGACGGCACCACGCGCCGGTTCGACGTGCCGTCCGGCGACCTGTTCGAAGGGCTGGTCGGTGCCGCAGTCCTGGTGAAGGACTACACCGGTGACGACCTGGAGACGGTCGACAGCTGGTATCTGCTCCCCGCGGACAACCCGGTGGCCGACGCCAAGGTTCCCGTGACGGGCTGGCCCGAAGGCACGGACCTCAAGGGCGTGCGCCTGGTCGCGGGTGACGCGGACGAGGCGGTCGTACGCTTCTCCACCGCGCCGGAGACGCCCGAGGCCCGTCACTTTCTGGGCCTGCTCGACCTGAAGACGGGGCAGCTGCGTTCCTTCGCCGCCGACGGTGTCACGTCCGTCGCGCTCGACGGGGGCACCGTGGCCTGGGTCGGCACCGACGGGAAGGCTCACTTCCACTCGCGCGGCGACCTGGAGTCGCCCGAGATCGCCTTCCCCCTCCCCGACGACCTCGACCGCTCGAAGATCGGGCTGATCGACGGCTGGCTGCTCGCCTTCACCCAGGCCGACGGCACGGACGCGGCGCTGAAGCGCAGCCTGGTGGCCGTGTCGGTCGGGCAGGAGCGGCGGACGCTGCTGGAGAAGGCCGACAAGGAGGCCGTGCAGATCGCGGGCGGCGGCGTCGCAGTGATCGGTGGGACGTCCTCGGCGGACTGGCACCTGCAGAAGGTGACGGTCGAGGGCGGGCAGCCGAAGCTGGAGAAGCTGCGGCGCGTCGCTCCCGTCGCCGTCGGCATCGACGCCATCGCGCTGAGCGCGGGCACGCTGTCCACCGTGGAGAAGGACGGCCCGCAGGGCGCCGGGTTCTACCACCGCACGCTCAGCCCCGCGCAGGCTCCGGCCACCGTGTCCGACCCGGCGTGGGTGGGACGCGAGAGCGGACGGTCGTACGACTACACGGTCTGCGGGCAGATGCCGTGCACCCAGCTGTTCGGCAGCGGCGACGGGCGCAGTGTCTACCAGGTGCGCAACTACCAGTCGAACCCGCAGGTCGAGATCGTCGGCCGGCGCGGTCCCCAGCAGGCGGACCGGGCGCTGACCGGCGACTTCGACGGGCGACTCACGGACTCCTTCGGGCGGTACGCCGTCTACCAGAGCGACCGGCCGACGGGCGCCGGGATCCCGGTGACGGACGGCAAGACGATCGTCGTCGACCTCGACACCGGGTCGGTCGTCGACGAGCGGGCGCAGACCGGCGCGACCGTGTGGGGCAGCACGCTGTACGCGGGGACGGCGGCGGCCGGCACGGTCGCCCGCAAGGATCTCGCGACAGGCAAGGACACCGGGACCGTCGACACGGGCGCCCCCTGCGTGCCGGTCGAGCTGCAGAGCGCCGGGCCGTGGCTGTACTGGACGTGCGAGCAGTTCCGTCAGCACGGCGTGGTCAACATGGGCACCGGCGAGAAGATCGCGCTGCCCGCCGGCCGGGGCGGTCTGCTCGGCGACGGCTACTTCGTCAACCAGCGTTATGTGGGCTCGGGCCTGCGTCTGACGGAGTTCCAGAGCGGCGGCACCGCCGTCACCCGTGACCTGGGGATCCCCATGTCCGTCGACGGCAGCGACACCCGGCGCCGCACCTGGACCGTGGACCGCTTCGGCGGCGGCATCGCGTACGTCGACAAGGAGAACCAGGTCCATGTGGTGCCCAGCGGGGTGCCCGCATCGCCCCTGACGGTGGCCTCGGCGTCCACGCCGACTGCCTTCAAGGCGTCGGACACCTGGAAAGCGTCCTGGCAGCTGTCCAAGCCGGCCGCGTCCTGGAAGCTGACGGTGAAGTCGGCGACGGGCGCGACGGTGCGCACGCTCGGCGGAGGCGAGGCCCGCGGTCTTGTCACAGCCGCCTGGGACGGCAAGGACACGGCGGGCACGTACGCGCCGAACGGCTCCTACACCTGGACCCTCACCGCCCAGCCCGCCGACGGCCAGGGCACGCCGCTGACCGCGACCGGGAAGACCGCGCTGACCGGTGGCGCGGCCGTGCGTCACGACCACGTCGGCGGCGACGGCATCGGCGACCTGCTCACCCTCAACTCCTCCGGCGGCCTGACCTTCCAGCAGGGCACGGGCAAGGGCACGTTCTCCGGAAAGGTCACCGGCAGCGGCTGGGCGACGAGCGTGCGGGCGGTGCCGGTCGGTGACCTGAGCGGCGACCGCTGCAACGACGTTCTCGTCAGGTTCAGCAGCGGAACGGTGCGGTTGTACAAGTCGGCCTGCAACGCCGCGCTGACGCCGTCGACGCCGTACACCACGATCTCGACGGGCACCGGCTGGAACCAGTACGACGTGCTCACCTCGCCCGGTGACGTGAACAAGGACGGGCGGCCGGACCTGATCGCCCGCACCGCTTCCACCGGGGCGGTCTACCTCTACAAGGGCACCAGCACCGGCAAGCTGTCGTCCCGCGTGAAGCTGTACGACAACTGGAAGACGTACAAGAAGGTCGTGGGCGCCGGGGACCTGAACGGCGACGGCATCGGTGACCTGGTCGCGCAGGACAAGACCAACGCGCTGTACCGCTACTACGGCACCGGCAAGGGCACCTTCTCCTCGCGGGTGAAGCTGTCTGCGAGCTGGGGCGTGTCCTACAACGCGGTCGTCGGGGTCGGCGACATCACCGGGGACGGCGCGGCCGACCTCGTCGCGCGCGACACCGCCGGGGTGCTCTACCGCGTCCCCGGCACCGGCAAGGGCACGTTCGGGACGCGTGTGAAGATCGCGACCGGCTGGCAGGGCTACAAGGGCCTGTTCTGATGCGCCTGTTGTAACAAGCTGTGACGCATGTCACGCCCCTGGCGAGGGAATCGCTGGGGGCATGACAGATGACGCCATACGCAGTGCGCCGCCCTCGGACGAGGAGCGGCTGGCCCAACTCGGTTACCAGCAGGTCCTCGCCCGCCGGATGTCGGGGTTCGCCAACTACGCCGTCTCCTTCACGATCATCTCGGTCCTGTCCGGCTGCCTGACCCTCTACCTGTTCGGCATGAACACGGGCGGCCCGGCGGTGATCACCTGGGGCTGGGTCGCCGTCGGCCTGATGACGCTGTTCGTCGGCCTGTCGATGGCCGAGATCTGCTCCGCCTATCCGACCTCCGCGGGCCTGTACTTCTGGGCCCACCGGCTGGCGCCCCCGCGCTCGGCCGCCGCGTGGGCGTGGTTCACGGGCTGGTTCAACGTGCTCGGCCAGGTGGCGGTGACGGCCGGCATCGACTTCGGGGCGGCATCCTTCCTGGGCGCGTACCTGAACCTGGAGTTCGGCTGGGAGGTCACCCCCGGCCGGACGATCCTGCTCTTCGCCGGCATCCTGATCCTGCACGGCCTGCTGAACACCTTCGGCGTACGGATCGTGGCGCTGCTCAACAGCGTCAGCGTGTGGTGGCACGTGCTGGGCGTCGCGTTGATCGTCGGAGCGCTGACCTTCGTACCGGACGACCACCAGTCGGCGTCCTTCGTCTTCGGCGAGTTCGTCAACCACACGGGCTGGGGCAGCGGGGTGTACGTGGTGCTGCTGGGTCTGCTGATGGCCCAGTACACGTTCACCGGCTACGACGCCTCCGCCCACATGACGGAAGAGACCCACGACGCGTCGACAGCCGGCCCGAAGGGCATCGTCCGCTCCATCTGGACCTCCTGGATCGCCGGCTTCGTACTGCTGCTGGGCTTCACCTTCGCCATCCAGTCGTACGAGGGCGCCCGCACCTCGCCGACCGGTGCGCCGCCCGCGCAGATCCTGCTCGACGCGCTCGGCGCGAGTGCCGGCAAGCTGCTCCTGCTGGTGGTGATCGGCGCGCAGCTGTTCTGCGGGATGGCGTCGGTGACGGCCAACAGCCGCATGATCTACGCCTTCTCGCGCGACGGCGCGCTGCCGTTCTCGCACGTGTGGCACACGGTGAGCCCGCGCACGCGGACGCCGGTCGCGGCGGTGTGGCTGGCGGCCCTGGGCGCGCTCGCCCTCGGCCTGCCGTACCTGATCAATGTCACGGCCTACGCGGCGGTGACGTCGATCGCCGTGATCGGCCTGTACATCGCATACGTCGTCCCGACCCTGCTGCGACTGCGGAAGGGGCCGGCGTTCGAGCGGGGGCCGTGGCATCTGGGCCGGTGGTCGACGGTGGTCGGAGTCGTGGCGGTCGGCTGGGTCGGCGTGATCACGGTCCTGTTCATGCTGCCGCAGGTCTCCCCCGTCACCCGGGAGACCTTCAACTACGCCCCCGTCGCCGTCCTCGTCGTCCTGGGCTTCGCTGCGACGTGGTGGCTGGCGTCGGCACGGCACTGGTTCCTCAACCCCGCCCACGAACGCACCGTCGCCCGCGAGGCGGCGCGTTCCGGGACGCCCGACCCCGTTGATCCGTAGCGCTCGGGGTCGCCTCTCCCGCCCCGACGGGGCCGTGTCCCGGATACCCGATCGGCGACGCGGCCTCGTCCGGCTATGCTCGGGTAGGCAACATCGCCTGGGCCGTTAGCTCAATTGGCAGAGCAGTGGACTTTTAATCCATTGGTTGTGGGTTCGAGTCCCACACGGCCTACAGGAGAGCCCCAGTTCAGACTGTGTCTGGACTGGGGCTCACGACGTTTCGGGGCGTTGGAGATCGTTAGCTGGCCCGCTGCTGGCCCGAAGAAAGACGATCAAGACATGGAGCGGTCCCGGTCGGCGATGGGGACGCGGCCGGGGCCGCGGGGTGAGTCAGGGCTTGGGCGGGGTGACGAACCCCCGTACAGGCCGTTCCTGCTGCGGATCGCGGGAGTCGGGCTGCTGCGCGCGCTTCCACGCCGCCACCAGCTCCGCGTACCGCGGGTCGATCCACTCAGCCATGCGACACCTCCAGCCGTCAGCCTACGGGCGGCTGGGGCTTCGGCATGGGACGGATCGTGCACTCGGGCGCGTGCTGGCACTTCGCCACCACGGACACGAGCGTCTCGTCGGACGGCGGCCCCCACAGCTCCAAGTCGGCCTCCCAGCCGAGTTCCGTGATCTTCTCGCGGGTGCGGTCCAGGATCGGCGGGTCGTAGTTCGTGGGGTCGTAGCCCGGGTAGTGGTGCACGAAGCAGCCGAGGGACTCGCACAGCTCCGCGTACATGGCGGTGTGCAGGATCAGGGCGTGCCAGCCCTCGTCGACGATCCGGGACGGCGCGAGCCCGGCGCCGGGGTTCTTCGCGCAGGCCGTGACGAACTTCAGGCCCTCCTCGACGATGCGGCCGGCCATCTCCTCGGGCATGTCCGGGTGGGCGTCCATCACGGTCTGGCGGCAGCTGGTGAACTGCTGGTCGGTGATGAGGAGCCGAGGGATTGCGGGGATCGGACCGGGCTTCGGATCCGGGTCAGGTCCAGGGCTCGGAGGTACGCTCACGAGATCTCCTTCGCTGGTTGCGGATGGGATGGCCCGCCCCGGTCGGGAGTTCTTGGCCGGATTCGCCGACCAGGGCGGGAGTCTGTGTGGAGCGCGCACAGCGCGGGCGGCGCTGCGAAATCTGCAGCAGCGGGGGCGATGAGCCCTGACAATGCTGCGGCCCCACCCGTGCCGCGGGTCCCGCCCACCCCTGAGCGACGGGTACGGGACGGGCGGGTCGTCCCGCTACCGGCGTGATCAACGACGCTGCTGGGGCGGGGTCAGTGGGAAGCGGCGGGCCCGCGCCGTGCCTGCCGGTACTCCTCGTAGAGCCGGTCGCCGGTCTCGCAAGAGACGTCGGCGTTCGACCCGTCCTCGTTCACTGACCGGCATGTCGGGCACGCGGAGCCGTGCACCAGCATGCGTCGGTACGCGGCCTGCCCGGGTGTCTCTTCGGGGCCCGCAGGGTGAGGCCCTCCGAGGTTCTCGTAGTGGTCGCACAGGGCGTTCACCGACCGGGCGAGCTGCTGAGCGTGTGAGATGCCGACGGGCAGGCTGCGGCCGGGTTCCAGGTTCAGCCGCATGCGGGCTTCGCCGACGCAGGCCAGCGCGCAAGCCCGCGGGATGTCGTCCTCTGGCAGCCTACCGGCGGCCGTCTCGACTTCCGGGACGGCCAGCATGAGATGCCCGCGCAGTTGGAGAGTAAGCGTCTCCAGTTCGTCGGGCATGGGGGGCTCGGCGTCGTCGGCGAGAAGACGGCGCGCCGTGCCGCGCATTGTTGCGATGTCGACGGGCGGGGCGGCCGCCTCTGCCGTGCCGGTCGGGCGAGTAGTAGAAGTGGTCACTGTCGGCGCTCCTCAGCAGCGTTGGCCGCGCCCCGGGAGGCCTCCACCTCACCGGGGTCTTCACGATCTGGCCAGGATCTTGTGACGCTTGGTGTCTGCTCGATCCCCCACCGGTAATCTCACAGTGGGATGACTTTTCATCCTGTTCCTGGATATCGGGGGGCGTGCCATGGGGACCGCGCTGGAGCCGATCGAACTGCCCGACTGGGCATGGGAGCGCGCCGAGGTGCGTCAGGCTTTGCGTGCGAGGGACATGGGCGCCGTGTTCCGGCACGTGCAGCAGTACGCCGGCGCCAGCCAGTCCCGCATCGCCGCAGCCGCTGGGATGACGCAAGCCCGCGTCAACGAGATCATCAACGGCCGCCGCGAGGTCTCGAGGCTCGACGTGTACGAGCGGATCGCGGACGGCCTTCACATGCCTGACGACGCGCGGCACCTGCTCGGGCTTGCTGCCAGCCGGGAGAAGCGTTCCGGCGGTGCCGCCTTCGACCTGGCCGCGTTCCCGGAAGTCGTCCGCGTGTACGCGTCGCAGGACTCTGCGGCGGAGGAGATCCAGCAGCAGGCCCGCGAAGCTGCGGAGCTGGACGTCCTGGCCGTGCGCGGCCTCGGCCTGGTCGGGCTGAACGACTCGCTCTTGCGTGCCTGTCTGCCGCGCGAACAAGGCGGCAAGGGCCTCAGGATCCGGGTGGCGCTTCTCGACCCCGACAGCGACGCCCTGGCCCGGCGTGCAGCCGAGATCGGGGAATCCGCCGAGTCCCTCGCCTCCGGCGTCCGGCTGGCCGAGGCGCGGTTGAGGGAGCTCGCCGATTCATGCGACATCCAGGTTTACCGGTACCGGATGCTGCCCACTTGGCGGCTTATCCGCACGGACTCCACCATGTTCGTCGGCGCCTTCGACGCTGGGTGGGAAGGGCATGAGTCGGCAACGTACAAGGTGATGGCTACGCCGCACGGTCCCTTGTTCCGGGGGTTTTGCAGGATGTTCGAGGCGGTCATCGACGGAGCTGAGCGAACGGTCTGAAGAGAAAGGGAACGGCTCGTGATCGAGGCGGAGTTGAAGGCGCGCGTGCATGCGCCGGAGGCTGTCATGCGGCAACTGGAAGCGCGCGCAGCGGCCCGCGTCGAGGTGTACCGAGACACGTACTACGACCGGCCGGACGGCTCGTTGGAGAACGCGGGCGAGGAACTGCGGGTCCGCACCGTGCACGGTGCGGACGGCACGCGGACGGTCCTCACTTACAAGGGCCCCGTGGTCGACGAGGCTTCCGGGTCGAAGCCCGAGCACGAGACCCGGGTCGAGGACGCGGAGGCGGCACACGCCATCCTGCGCGGGCTCGGCCACGTGCCGTTCATCGCGTTCGAGAAGCGGTGCCGGAACTACGACTTCGAGGCCCGGGGCCGGAAGATGCTCGCGACCCTCGTCCGCGTACCGGAGATCGAGGGCACGTTCTTGGAGGTCGAGACGCTCGCCGACGAGGACGAGGTGACCGTGGCCCTCGATGACATCCGCGTGGTGCTCGCCGAACTGGGCATCGGGCCGGATGACCTGACGCGCGAGACGTACACGGGAGCGGTGGCGGCACAGCGCCGCTGACCTCGACCTGGGTAGCGTTCGCTACACCCTTGCCTGGGAGCGACGATGCGCCCCCTGCACGACCCCCGAATGCAGACCAGGAACCTGATGGGACGTAGGCAAGGGGAGGCAGCCATGCATATGGAAGAGGCAAAGCTGCAGAAAGGGTGGAAGGCCAAGGGCTCGTCGCCGTGCGAGCAGGCCCATGGCCAAGCCCAGCCGCCCGTAGCCTGAGCGCTGGGGTGGCACATGTCCGGCCGGGGTGGCGTGGTGTCCGCCCCGCATGCGGCCGCGCACCGCAGCGGGACGTCGCGCCCCAGCGGGGCGGGAGGTGGCTCCTCCCCGCGCAGGACGTCGTCCACGACGTCCACCACCGCGATGTCGGCGAACCCCGGTACCAGGGCCTGAACGCACTGTCGGCAGGTGACCGTGACATCGAGGCTCCGCCCGACGGCCGCCCGGACCGCGGCCGACGCCGCCTCCCGCTCGACCTCGCCCGCCTGCTCGTCGTACGCCGCACTGGTCCATCGCACCCGCAGGTCCTCGTCCAGGACGTACCAGGTGGCGGGAAGAAGCGGAGCGGACGATTCCGGGTCTTCGAAGTCCGACGCGCGCTCTCACCACCTCGCCTCCACGATCCGCCACCGGCTGGACCACAGCATCCGGAAGATGCCGCCGACGAGGGCGCCTCGGTGAGCAGTAACAAAAAGTGCAGCACTGGAGGAAATGCCGGACGGTTGTCATTGTTCGCACCGCCGTCCGAGTAGGTGACGCATGACCGAGGCCGAGACCGCTCGGGACGCCGACGCCTTGCCGCGACCAGCCAAGTTGTCCCTTCCCACGCTGACCGCGATGGTCGTCGGCTCGATGGTGGGCGCCGGAGTGTTCTCCCTGCCCAGCCGCTTCGCCGAGGAGACCGGCGTCGCGGGAGCGCTCATCGCCTGGTCGATCGCGGGCGTCGGCATGCTGATGCTCGCCCTGGTCTTCCAGACGCTCGCGGTACGGCGTCCCGACCTGGACGCGGGGGTGTACGCCTACGCCAAGGCGGGCTTCGGCGAGTACCTGGGTTTCTTCTCCGCCTTCGGGTACTGGGCGAGCGCCTGTGTGGGCAACGTGACGTACTGGGTGCTGATCATGTCGACCGTGGGCGCCGTGGTGCCCGCCCTCGGTGAGGGCGACACGGTCCTGGCGTTGGTGCTCTCGTCCATCGGCCTGTGGGGCTTCTTCCTGCTGATCCGCCGTGGGGTCAAGGAGGCCGCGGCGATCAACCGGATCGTGACGGTGGCCAAGATCGTCCCCATCCTGGTGTTCATCGTCCTGGCGCTCTTCTACTTCAAGGCGGACGTCTTCGCGGAGAACTTCGCCGGCGCGGACTACGCCGGCTCGCTGTTCAGCCAGGTCCGCGGGACGATGCTGGCCACGGTGTTCGTGTTCCTCGGCGTGGAGGGCGCGAGCGTGTACTCACGGCACGCCAAGCGCCGGGAGGACGTCGGACGGGCGACGATCCTCGGGTTCCTGAGCGTCTTCGCCGTCTTCGCGTCGGTCACCATCGTGTCGTACGGGATCATGCCGATGAGTGAGATCGCCGAGCTGCGCCAGCCGTCCATGGCCGGCGTCCTGGAGCACGCGGTCGGCACGTGGGGCAAGGTCTTCGTGAGCGTCGGACTGATCGTCTCCGTGCTCGGCGCCTATCTGGCGTGGGCGTTGATGGCCGCGGAGGTGCTGTTCGTCGCGGCCAAGGACGACGACATGCCGCGGTTCCTGCGCCGCGCCACGCCCGCCGACGTGCCCGTGCCCGCGCTGCTGATGTCCTCGCTGCTGTCCCAAGTGGTGCTGATCGTCACGCTGTTCTCCGAGGACGCCTTCAACTTCGCGCTCGACCTGACCAGTTCGCTCTCCCTGATTCCCTACCTGCTCGCGGCCGCCTTCGCCGCGAAGATCGCATGGCCGCGCCGGCCGCCCGCTGCGACTGCCGGCCCGCGGCGCGGCCGCACCGGCGAGCTGGCCGTCGGCGTTCTGGCCACCGTCTACACGGCCTTCCTGCTGTTCGCGGCGGGGCTGAAGTTCGTCCTGGTGTCCTTCATCCTCTACGCCCCGGCCACGGTGCTGTTCGTCATGGCGCGCCGCGAGCAGAACAGACGCCTCTTCTCGCCGCGTGAAGTCGTCATCTTCATCATCTCGGTCGCCGGAGCAGTGATGGGCCTCGTCGCACTGGCAGCGGGCTGGATCCACCTCTGATCCGGCCCCGGCACATCGGCTTCCAGAAAGACATCGGCTTCCAGAAAGGCTTCAGCTTTCAGAAAGGCACGACATGACAGCCCAGGACACCCGCTCCCAGCCCGCGTACGGCGTTCACTCGGAGGTCGGCAGACTGCGCAAGGTGCTGGTCTGCGCGCCCGGGCTGGCCCATCGCAGGCTCACCCCGACCAACTCCGACGACCTGCTCTTCGACGACGTCATGTGGGTGGAGAACGCCCAACGCGACCACGCCGACTTCGTCAGCGAGCTCCGCGAACGGGGCGTCGACGTCGTCGAGCTGCACGACCTGCTCACCGACACCATGGCGATCCCCGAGGCGAAGGCGTGGCTCCTGGACCGCAAGATCGTCGCGAACGAGGTGGGCACAGGGCTGATCGACGACACCCGGGCCTTCCTGGAGTCGCTCGAGCCGCGCCGGCTGGCCGAGTATCTGATCGGCGGTCTCGCCACCACCGACCTGCCCGACGAGTTCCGCTCCGGGTACGTGGCCCTGGCCCGCGAGTCGGCCGGCGTCCGCGAGTACCTGATGCCGCCGCTGCCCAACACGCTCTACACCCGGGACACCACCTGCTGGCTCTACGGCGGCCTGACCCTCAACCCGCTGTACTGGCCCGCCCGGCACGACGAGACGCTGCTGATGAAGGCGCTCTACACCTTCCACCCCGACTTCGCGGGCTCCACCGTCTGGTGGGGCGACCCCGAACTCGACTGGGGCCAGGCCACGTTCGAGGGCGGCGACATCATGCCGGTCGGCAACGGTGTCGTCCTGATGGGCATGAGCGAGCGCACCTCACGGCAGGCGATCACCCAGGTGGCCAAGGCCCTGTTCGACAACGGCGCCGCCGAGCAGGTGATCGTCGCGGGCATGCCCAAGCTGCGCTCCGCGATGCACCTCGACACCGTCTTCACCTTCGCCGACCGCGACCTCGTCACCCTCTACCCGCGCATCATGGAGGCGGTGCACACGTTCTCGCTGCGGCCCAGCGACAGGGCTCCCGGCCTTGAGATCACCGACGAGGAGTCCCGTGCGTTCGTCGACGTCGTCGCCGAGGCGCTCGGCCTGCCCCGGCTGCGGGTGGTGGAGACCGGCGGAGACGTGTACGCCTCCGAGCGTCAGCAGTGGGACAGCGGCAACAACGCCGTCGCCCTGGAACCGGGCGTGGTGTTCACGTACGACCGCAACACCCAGACCAACGCGCTGCTGCGGCAGGCCGGCGTCGAGGTGATCACCATCGTGGGGGCGGAACTCGGCCGCGGGCGGGGCGGCGGACACTGCATGACCTGCCCGATCATCCGCGAGCCGGTCGACTTCTGAGGGCTGCGACCGTCGCTGCCCTGCTCCGTCAGCGGCAACGCGACCGGCTTGGGCGCGGGGGCACCCCGCCGGCGCCGGGATGCCCCGCGTCAGCCCAGCAAGTGCCCGTTCGGAGCCTTCGCCGCCCCCTCGTACTCCGGCAGCACCACCACATCCACGCCCGCCCGGGCCAGCGCCCCGCTCCCGTCGGCCCCGGCGACGAACGTGTCCGGCTCCCGCCAGGCCGTCACCACCCGCCGCACCCCGGCGTCGAGGATCAACCGCGCACACGGCCGCGGCCGTGAAGCCCGGCGCACGCAGGGCTCCAGGCTGCTGTACACCGTCGCACCGGCCAGCCTCGGATCGCCGGGGTCGATCTTCGCCAGCGCGGCTTCCTCCGCGTGCACGACCGGATCCCCGGCCTCCCGCGAGTACCCCCGCGCGAGCTCGGTGCCGTCGTCCGCGACCACCACGGCCCCCACGCTGAACGCGGTCTTCGACGGGGGGCACTGCGCGGCCAGTTCACAGGCGAGCGCCAGCCAGTGCCGGTCGGCAGCCGACGGCAGCCCGCCGACGCCCGGTGCGGTGGGCTCGTAGCGCATGAGAACGACGTCACCGATGGCCCGCGTCTCCACCAGGCGCAGCCGCCCGCCCTGATACGGGCCGGGCCCGAAGAGCCGGGGCGCGTTCGGGTCCCCGACGAACAGCGGGGCGAGGACGAGGTGCAGTTCGTCCGCGAGGCCGTCCCGCAGCAGCTGGGTGTGGACGGTGCCGCCCCCCTCGACCATGAGCCGCCGCACTCCCCGCACGTCGTGCAGATGCTCGAGCAGCGCCCGCCAGTCGAGGCCGGGCCCGAGCGCCACGACGTCCGCGGCGAGGTCCGTCGCCCGGAGCCGCCGGGCGCCCTCCGCGGTCGTGTAGACGACCTTCTCCCCGCCCGTGTGCCAGAACTTGGCGGCCGGGTCCAGGTCCCCCGATCCGCTCACCGTGACCTTCAGCGGATACTCCGGCTTCCCGGCGGCCACGCGGGCGGCGCGCCGCTCGGGCGAGTTGACCAGCAGCCGGGGGTTGTCGGCGCGGATCGTGCCGGCGCCGACCAGGATGGCGTCGACGGACGCCCGTACCTCGTCGACCCGGTCGAAGTCGGCGGGGCTGGAGAGCAGGAGGCGCTCGGGGCCGGTGTCGTCCAGGTAGCCGTCGAGGGAGACGGCGGCGGACAGCAGGACGTGAGGGAAGGGCATCGGCACACCCATCTGGGAAACGGCCGGGACGGCCGGAGACGGCGGGCTTGGTTCAAGTTTTAAGCAAACCTACACTGGTCGTATGACGACTCGCTGGCTCACCCCCGAGGAGCAGCGCGCCTGGCGCGCGTACATCGCGGCCACCCATCTCGTGGAGGACGCGCTCGACCGGCAGCTCCAGCAGGAGGCCGGCATGCCGCATCTGTACTACTCCATCCTGGCCAACCTCTCCGAGACCGAGGAGCGCCGGCTGCGCATGACCGACCTCGCGGAACGGCTGAAGATCACGCGCAGTCGGCTGACGTACGCGGTGGCCAGACTGGAGAAGGACGGTCTGGTGCGGCGGGAGGAGTGCCGGTGGGACAAGCGGGGCACCGTCGCGGCTCTGACGGACGAGGGGATGGCCGCCCTGGAGCGTGCGGCACCGGGTCACGTCGAGACGGTCCGTGCCCTGCTCTTCGATCACCTCACCCCGCAGCAGGTGGGCCAGCTGGAGGAGATCTTCACGGGCGTCACACAGGCCCTCCAGGGTGACGACTCGCAGAGCGCGTCCACCGATGTCCCCTGGCTGCGCCGCTCGTCATCCTGTTCGTGAGCCGCGTCACACATCGCCGGTCCCGCCGCATCCGCGTTGCTTCAAACTTCAAGCATGGGTAGGGTCCCTGATCGAGAGGCTGCTTCAAATCTGAAGCAGCTTGTACGGAATCGGAGGCCCGCATGCCCGACTTCCCCGCCGCCACGCCGCGCGCCCGCGTCCGGGTACCGCTGCGCTTCCACGACGGCTACAGCGTCGACGCCGAGCTGGTCACCTTCCACGGTCTGACCGACGGCCAGGAACACGTGGCCGTCGTCCTCGGCGACCCCGGGCCCGTGCCCCTGGTCCGGCTGCACTCCGAGTGCCTGACCGGCGACGTCTTCGGCTCCGCCCGCTGCGACTGCGGCCCCCAGCTGCGCGAGGCGGTCGAGCGCATCGCGGCCCGCGGCGGCGTCCTGCTCTACCTCCGCCAGGAGGGCCGGGGCATCGGCCTCTACAACAAGCTCGACGCATACGCCCTCCAGGACCAGGGCCTGGACACCTACGAGGCGAACACCGCCCTCGGCCTCCCGGAGGACGCCCGCGACTACACCTCGGCGGCCCAGATGCTCCAGGCCCTGTCCGTCACGGACCTGGACCTGCTGTCCAACAACCCCGACAAGGCCGACCAGCTGCGCACGCTGGGCCTCACGGTCCGCGACCGCATCCCGACGGGCGTCTTCACCACCGCCCACAACGTCCGCTACCTGCGCGCCAAGGTCCTGCAGACGCAGCACACCCTCCCGCTCGGTCAGCTGACCGAGCTGAACGCGGGCTGAGCGGCCTGTCGCCGGGCGGATACAAACCCTGGCGCGACCGGCCCCGCGGATGGCGTACACTGGAGTCACAACGACGCGGGGTGGAGCAGCTCGGTAGCTCGCTGGGCTCATAACCCAGAGGTCGCAGGTTCAAATCCTGTCCCCGCTACTGAAGGCCTGAGGCCGGAATCCAGTTCATGGATTCCGGCCTCAGGCGTTACCGGACATGACCGAGGGTTACCGGCATGTCATCCGGTCGGCCCATCCGGCTCGCCCCCCGCCCCCGCTCCGGAAAACCTGGACGGACGAGGCGGTGTGTGGACGTACGTGGCGGGAGACGAGGGTGCGGCCTGCGGAGGCTGAAGGAGAGAGGCCGTACACCCGACGGGGCGGGCGGTTGCCTGAAGAGACGGTCCCCGGCCACGGGCTCGGCGGCGAAGCCGCGCACCTGCACGGCCGGAGCGAGACGCGACGGATCTCCTGCGCCCGCACCTTCGTCCGGGCGCTCCCCGCACTGCTGCTCGTCATCGGCGGCGTCTACGACTACCTCACGCCCCGCCCCTACACCGCGGCCCCCCTGTTCACCGCCGCACCCCTGGTCGCCGCGCCGCTGCTGTCCCGGCGGGTCACGATCCTCACCGGCATCGCGTCCGTCGCCGTCGTGCTCGGGCTGCACATCCGGTACGGCACGGTGTCGCGCGTCGACGCGCTCACCGAGCTCGTCACCGTGGCGACGGTCGCCGTGCTGGCCGTGCTCATCAATGTGCTGGTACGCCGCAGCCACGCCCGGCTCGACTCGGCGTGGAAGATCGCCGAGGCGGCCCAACGCGCGGTGCTGCCCGAACCCCTCGGGCGGATCGGCGGCTTCGACATCGCGGCACGCTACGAGGCGGCCCAGGCGGACGCCTTCATCGGCGGCGACCTGTACGCGGTGCAGGACAGCCCGCACGGTGTACGGCTCGTCGTGGGCGACGTACGGGGCAAGGGGATGGGCGCGGTGGGGACCGTCGCCGTGGTCATCGGGGCGTTCCGGGAGGCCGCCGAGCAGGAGGCGACGCTTCAGGGGGTCGCCGAGCGGCTGGAGCGGGCGCTGACGCGCGAGGCCGCGCGGCGCGACGGCGTCGAGGCCACCGAGGGGTTCGCCACCGCCGTACTCGCCGAGCTGCCGCCCGGTGACGGGGTCGTACGGATCCTCAACCGCGGTCATCCGCCGCCGCTGCTGCTGTGTGCCGACGGCACCGTACGTCCGCTGCCCGCCCGCGAACCCGCGCTGCCGCTCGGCATGGGCGATCTGGGCGCCTGGCCGGCCCGTGTGGAGGAGTCCCGTTTTCCGGACGGGGCGATGCTGTTGCTGCACACCGACGGCCTGTCCGAGGCCCGCGACGCGCACGGCAGGTTCTACGACCCCGCGGCGCGGCTGGCGGGCCGCACCTTCCGCGGACCGGGCGAACTGCTCAGCACCCTGGCCGAAGAAGTGCGCCGGCACTCCGGGGGCGGGATGACCGACGACATGGCTCTGCTCGCCGTACGACGACCGTCACCAGACGTGACCGGACGAACGCCCTCCGCATAACAACTGACACACAGTCAGAAACTGTGACACCCCTGAGTCGCGGTCAACTCGCCCGATTTTCGCCATTCATGACCCTGTACGTCCGGCCGGAAATCGTTAAAGATCAAGTGGAACCGCTTGGAATTCATGCCCCGCTTCTATTAACGTCCGATAACGCAGCGCGGTCGTCCCAGCCGTCACAAGAGTCGGCTCCGTGCGCACGCGCCGAATCCTGCAAGGGAACCGGGGAACCACCAACTTGGGGTGAATCGCGGGTAGGTCGCCGTGGCAACACGGCTGATTTACGCGCGTAGGAGACCTTCCTGCTCCGAACCCGTCAGCTAACCCGGTAGGCGAGAAGGAAGGAAAGGAGTACGCCTACGTGGCGTCCAACCGGCCTGCCCCAGAAGCCCCCTTCGTGCCGGCCCAGCGCTCCGGCGACACCGTCGTCTACGGCGGGCAGCGCACCGACGAGGGTCCCTGGGAGGAGTGGAACCCCACCGCGGAGTCCCTCCGCCCCGTACGCGGCCGGCATCGCGTCTCCAAGCAGCGCGGCGGTGGACTCGCCCGCAGCTCCACGGTTCTCGGCGTCGGCGTCATAGCCGCGGTCGGCGCGGGCGGCATGGCCAGCGCGCAGACCGGCAAGCCGCCGGTGTCGATCTCGATGCCCGACCTGCCGTCCGTGGGCGGGCTCATCTCCGACGACTCCGACGACTCCGACACCTCCGGCGAGACCGCCACCGCTCCGCTCAGCAGCCTCGGCATGACCACCGCGGACACCGCCCAGGGCACCACCGACGCCGGTGAGGCGCTGCGCACCCGCATCATCGCCCAGGCCGAGCAGCAGCAGGACCAGGTCGACACCAAGGCCGCCACCGCTGCCAAGGTCGCCGCCGAGAAGGCCGCCGCCGAAGCCGCCGCCAAGGCCGAGCAGGAGGCCGAGGCCAAGGCCGCCGCCGAGAAGGCGAAGGCCGAGGAGGAGGCCCGCCAGAAGGCCGAGGCCGAGCGCCTCGCCCAGCTGGCCAAGCAGTACGCGCTGCCCACCTCCTCGTACACCATCACCTCGAGCTTCGGTCAGGCCGGTGCCCTGTGGTCCTCCGGCTACCACACCGGCCTCGACTTCGCCGCGCCGACGGGCACGCCGCTCAAGGCCGTGCACAGCGGCACGATCACCGAGGCCGGCTGGAACGGGTCGTACGGCTACAAGACCGTCCTCACCCTCGATGACGGCACCGAGGTCTGGTACGCCCACCAGTCCTCCATCAACGTCAGCGTCGGCCAGAAGGTCACCACGGGCGAGGTCATCGGGCGCGTGGGCGCCACGGGCAACGTCACCGGGGCTCACCTGCACCTGGAGGTGCACCCCGACGGCGCGGGCAGCGGCATCGACCCGCTGGCCTGGCTGCAGAGCAAGGGCCTCAACCCCTGACATCCGCTCCTTTCGAACCCCGGCGGTCCTGACGGCACCCCCCCGACGTCAGGGCTGCCGGTTCGCGGTGTGTGCGGAACGGCTGTTGCCGGGACCTCACGGCGCCGATCGCCCGGCGCGCCCCTACGACTGGTACGGGTTGTACGCGGGATGCCGTTGGTACGGGGGATACGGCTGGTATGCGGGATACGGCGCCGCCATCGGCCAGGGCGGCACAGCCACCGGTACCGGCGGAGCCGTCACCCGCGCCGCATACTCCAGCGCCGGCCGCGCCACCTCCCGTCGGCTCCACAGCTCCCGCAGCAGTTCGCCTTCCCGTAGGACGAAGTCCGCGCCGGCCCGGCCCCGGCGCCCGCGATGCCGTAGGAACGCCAGCGAGGTCGCGTACGCCTCGTACTGCGCCACCGCCCGCGCGGCCGGCTTCCCCAGGTGGTGCCCGGCGTACTCCCTGGCCAGCCGGCGCGCCCGCATCGAGCCCAGCGCGAACGGTATGGCCGGTGTCAGCCAGCCGGCGGCGACATAGGCCGGGAGTTCCTCGCGCACGGTCCGCAGCTCCCGCTGCCGGGTCCAGATCACCAGCCAGGTCAGCAGCCCGAACGCGGGCACCATGAACCCGCCGTACACCGCGAAGAACCCGAAGTTGCCGAAGGTCGCCGAGCCGTTCCAGAGCGCGTGCATGCCCATCGCGAGCAGCAGCCCGGACAGCGGCATCAGTACGCGCCGCAGATGCTGGCGCTGCCCGGAGAGCGCCGCGATGCCGAAGCCGATGCCCGTGAGGACGGTGAAGAGGGGGTGCGCGAACGGGGACATGATGACGCGGACGAAGAAGGTCGCCGCCGTGACGGAGGCGATGCCGCTGCCGCCGGTGAGCTGGTCGGTGCCGAAGGCGGTGCCGAGATAGAGGATGTTCTCGGTGAACGCGAACCCGGTCGCGGTGACCCCGGCGATGACGACACCGTCGACGATCCCGGTGAAGTCCCGGCGGCGGAAGAGGAAGAGCAGGAGTATGGCAGCCGCCTTCGCGGACTCCTCGACGATCGGCGCTATGACGGTGGCGCCCAGGGTGTCCGCGCTCGCCGGATCGGCGGTCGCCGTCGCTATCCATCTCGTCGCGAAGCTGTTGGCGACGATCGCTATCAGCGCCGCCGCGCAGGCGCCCCAGGCGAAGGAGAAGACGAGGTTGCGCCAGGGGCCGGGCTCGACGCGGTCGAGCCAGCGGAAGGCGGCTATGAGGAGCGGTACCGGGAGGACCGCGAGGCCGAGACCGACCAGGAATCCCTCGGTTCCGGTCTGCTCGCGGACGAGGGCGAGGATGACGAGGCCGGAGATCGCGAGCAGGGTGATCAGTGCGCCGTAACGCACCCATGTGCGCTGCCACCAGTGCGGATGCCGCCGCAGTGCGCCGCCGGTGGGAACGCTGGGGTGCGTCGGGTACGGGGGACTGGTGGCCACGGCATTGACCCTAACGAGGCAGGGGCGCCGCCCGCGAGGGCGCGAGGGCTCAGGCGCCGGTGGAGGACTGGTCGTGGTCCTGCTGGTGATGCTCTTCGTGCTGTGCGTGCTCTGCGGGGTGCTGCTCGTGCTGTACGCGGCGGAAGAGCAGGTCGTTCACGACATGACCCTTGTCCAGGCCCTGGCCCTCGAAACGGGTGAGCGGGCGGAAGCCGGGGCGTGGCGCGAAACCGCCGTCGGGCTGGGTGTTCTCGAAAGCGGGGTGCGCCGTGAGGACCTCGAGCATCTGCTCGGCGTACGGCTCCCAGTCGGTCGCGCAGTGCACGATCGCCCCCGGCCTGAGCCGGGTCGCGGCCAGCGTGAGGAAGGCCGGCTGGATCAGGCGCCGCTTGTGGTGCCGCTTCTTGGGCCAGGGGTCGGGGAAGTAGACGCGCAGCCCGTCGAGGGAGTCGGGGGAGAGCATCTCGCGCAGCAGGATGATGGCGTCGCCGTTGCCCACCCGGATGTTGGTGAGGCCGGACTGGTCGGCGAGGTTGAGGAGATTGCCCTGGCCCGGCGTGTGGACGTCCACCGCGAGGATGTTGGTGTCCGGGTCGGCGGCGGCCATCCGGGCGGTGGCCTCGCCCATCCCGAACCCGATCTCGAGCACGACAGGGCCCGCGTTGCCGAACAACTCCGTCAGGTCGATGACCCGCTGCCCGTCGATGTCCAGTCCCCACTTGGGCCACAGCCGCTGCAACGCGTCGGCCTGCCCGGCGGTCACCCGGCTCCGCCGCGGCTGAAAACTCCGAATCCGCCGCTCGAAGTGCGACCCCGCAGGATCCGCCTTGGGCCCATCGGGAAACCGCGGCTCCCCCTTCCCCCGCGTACGCCGAACGGAGACACCGGGGATGGGGTGGGGGGCTTCGGGGGTGTGGAGGGAGTCAGACACAGTGGAGTCGATTTTAGCCCCGTCAGCCCGCGAGCATTCATGCCGCCGTCAGCCTCCCCGTCAGTCCGCGGGCGGCGCCATGCCTCCCCGTCAGTCCGCGGGCACCCGTGCCGCCTGGGGCGGCACGGGTGGGCGCTGGGGGTCCCCCCTGGGGGAGGCACCCCGCCGGCGCCGGGCTGCGCACCCCACCCCCGCCCGGCCCCCACGCCGGTTCCCGTAAAACCCCGCCGAGCTGCACCCCCGCCAAGCTGCAGCCCTGCTCAACTGCACCCCCGCTCAGCCCACCCCACCCAACACCCCCAACACCCTCCGAGCCACCGCCCTCCCGATCGGCAGAGACGCCGTAGCCGCAGGAGACGGCGCGTTGAGCACATGCACGGCCCGCTCCCCCTCCCGAATCAGAAAGTCGTCCACCAGCGTCCCGTCCCGCAGCACCGCCTGCGCCCGCACCCCCGAAGCCGCCGGCACAAGATCCCCCTCCGTCACCGCCGGCAACAGCCTCCGCACCGCCTCCGTGAACGCCGCCTTCGACACCGACCGCCGCACCTCCCCGCCCCCGTATCGCCAGTGCCGCCGCGCCATCCGCCACGCCCCGGGCCAGCTCAGCGCCAGCCCCACCTCACGCGGCCGGACCACCCCCCACCCGTAGCCCTCGCGGGCGAGCGCCGGCACGGCGTTGGGCCCGACGTGCACACCTCCGTCGATCCCGCGCGTGAGATGCACCCCGAGGAACGGGAACGCCGGATCCGGCACCGGATAGACCAGGCCCCGCACCAGCTCCGGCCGCCCCAGCTCGTAGTACTCGCCCCGGAAGGGAATGATCCGCATTCCCGGGTCGTCCCCGGTCATCCGCGCGATCTCGTCGCAGTACAGCCCGGCGCAGTTCACCAGCACCCTTCCCCGCACGACCGCCCCGTCCGCGGTCCGCACGGCGACCCCCAGCTCCGCCCGCCGGTCGACCCGCAGCACCTGTGCCCCGTACCGGATCTCCGCCCCGGACGCCTCGGCCAGCTGCCTGGCAACGGCGACGAAGTCGCAGACGCCGGTCGTACCGACGTGGATCGCCGCCAGCCCCCGCACCTCGGGCTCGTACTCCGCGATCTGCGCCGCGACCAGCTCCCGTACCGGAATGCCGTTCTCCCGGCCGCGCTGCACGAGCGCGTGCAGCCGGGGGAGCTCCGCCCGCTGCGTGGCGACGATCAGCTTGCCGGTGACGGCGTGCGCGATGCCGTACTCCGCACAGAACTTCACCATCTCGGTCGCGCCCCGCACCGCGTACTGCGCTTTCAGGGAGCCGGGGCGGTAGTAGATCCCGCTGTGGATGACGCCGCTGTTGCGCCCCGTCTGGTGCCGGGCCGGGCCCCGCTCCTTCTCCAGCACCGTCACGCGCGTGCCCGGCGCGGCACGCGTGATCGCATACGCCGTCGACAGACCGACGATCCCGCCGCCGATCACCAGCACGTCGCAGTCGTAGGCGATCTTCCGCACCTGCTCCACCTCCCGGCTTCGATAGTGCACTGCGCCACTGACAATGCGCTCAAACCCAGGCGGGCCCTCAGCCGGCCCTTCGGCCTCAGGCCGGTGCCATCAGCAGCGGGCGGGCCCGCTCCCGCAGTTCCACCACGCGCGGTTCGTCGCCGTACGGCTCCAGACGGTGCAGGAGGTCCTTCACGTACTCGGTGGTCCGTGCGGAGGAGATGCGCCCGGCGACCTCGACCGCCCGCACGCCCTGCTCGCAGGCCGCGTCCAGGTTTCCGGACTCCAGTTCGGCGACGGCCGAGACGACGAGCCGCAGGCCGTGGGAGCGGACGTACTCCTCCGTCGGCTTCGACAGCGCCTGCTCGGTGAAGCGGCGGACCTGGCGGGGTGCCTTCAGGTCCCGGTAGCACTCGGCGGCGTCGGCGGCGAAACGGTCGTAGGAGTAGAAGCCGAGCCAGGACGGGTCGCTGTCGCCCTCACGGGACCGCTCCAGCCAGCCCTCGGCGGCCTTCAGGGCCGCTCCGGCCGCCTGGGCGTCACCCGCGCGCGCATGCGCGCGTGCCTCGACGAGCCGGAAGAAGCTCATGGTGCGGGCCGTGGCCAGTCCCCGGTTGCGCTCCAGCGCCGCCTGGGCGAGGTCGACGCCCTCGTCGCCGAAGCCGCGGTAGGTGGCCTGGAGCGACATGGACGCCAGGACGTATCCCCCGAGGGGGACGTCGGCCGCCGCGCGGGCCAGGCGCAGGGCCTGGATGTAGTAGCGCTGGGCGGCCTCCTGTTGGCCGGTGTCGAAGGCCATCCACCCGGCGAGGCGGGTGAGTTCGGCGGAGGCACCGAACAGGGCGCGGCCGACCTCGTCGGAGTACGAGCCGAGCAGCAGCGGGGCCGCCTCCACGCGCAGGCACTCCGGCACCATCGACGAACGCCAGTCGCCGCCCCCGTACTTGGAGTCCCAGCGCCTGGCGTCCTCGGCTGCCTCCCGCAGCTTCTGTACGTCGCTGTGGCCGACTTTGAGCGGTGCGCCGGAGCCCTCGGCGGGGTTCGCGTCCCGCGCGACCGAACTGTCGGCCGGGGTTATCAGCCACCGTGAGGCGGGCGTTGCGTATGCGCTCACTGCGAACGATCCGGCGAGCGACTGCCAGATACCGCCGGAGCCCGCCCGGCGGCCGGCGAGGTCGAGGCGGTACAGCTCCGTCGCCGACTTCACCGCCTGCCCCACGTCCCGGGGGAAGGCGAGGCCCACCTCGGGCGCGGGGTCCGCGTCCGCCAGGCCTATCTCGTGCAGCGGCACCGGGCGGCCGAGCTTCTGGCCGATGGCGGCCGCGATGAGGTGCGGCGCGGCACCCTGCGGCACCATGCCCTTCGACACCCAGCGCGCCACGGACGTCTTGTCGTAGCGAAGCGTCAACCCGCGTTGTGCGCCGAGGTCGTTGACCCGTCGTGCGAGTCCTGCGTTGCTGATTCCCGCGAGGGCGAGAACGGCGCCGAGCTTTTCGTTCGGCCCGCGTTGCTCCCTGGACATGCGCCACCCCTCGACACAGACGGCTGCCGCGCTGGCATAACCACGCGGCATTCGTAAACCCAGCGTAGTTCGCCGCATCCCAAGCGTTAAGGGGCATTCTTCCGGATGGCGGGATTGTGGTCCGTACGCAAGTACGGTCCCGGTACGCACAGTTGTGACGTGCTCCCGATGTGTGGCCGTGCGCCCGTCCGTGCGCTCTTCTCCAGCCATCTCGGGAGCGGTTCCATGGTGGTGCGTGGGTCGGCCCGCTGTACTGGACCAGTGGGCTGGGGGACACCGCCGCCTCAATCCCCGCGGGCGGCGGACCGGTCCGGGGGGCGAACTCCGCCTCCCGGACCGTGCGCTGACCGAGCAGTGCGCAGAGCCTGTACGGAGCGTGTACGGAACGCTCGTGGTCGACGTGGCGTAGCAGCGAATTGGCCGAAAATCGACCCGGCCGTCTGTGCGTGATACCGCGTCCACCATGGAGTTTGAGGGCGCTTTGGGGGTTCTCGGGGAGCGTATCGGGGGCGCATTCACGTCGCAGTTGCCTTGTGCCGGCCGGGGTGTTGAGGGCCCATGAGCCGACTGCGGGGTTGCACGGGGCGGTGCGTGGGGCGCATTTCGGGGATCACAAGCGGCACCGTCGACGCTCTGGGGCGCGCGCTTCGTGGCAGCATGGGGAACCGGTTCGTACGGTGCACTGGTTGTCCCCAGCCTGTGGAGGCGTCGATGCGGTGGTTGGTGGGATGGAGCAGCACCGCCGCGGGGGCCGCCGCCGACCTCGGCTCCGCGGGAGCCACCGGCTACGACGGCGAGACCCTGCACCCGGTGGGCTCCCAACTCCTGTGGGGCGACCCCGATCCGCTGTGGGCGGTCGGCGACTGGCGTCCCGACGAGGTGCGGGTGGTCACGGCCGACGCCCAGAACCGGATCGCGGTACTCGGCACGTGCGGGGCGTCGGACGAGGAACTGCGGGTCGGGCTGTTCGCCGCGCGCGGAGGGGCACTTCGGCATCTGACGGCCTGGCCGGGCAGCTACACCGCGGTCGTCCAGGCCGGCCGGCGGATCACGGTCTGCGGTGACCTGGCGGGCGCCCGCCCGGTGTTCTACACCCCTTGGGCGGGCGGCACGGCGTACGCGACCGCCGCGCTGCCGCTGGCCGACCTCATCGAGGCCAACCTCGACTTCGGTCACCTCGCCGCCCTGCTGGCCGCCCCCGACGTACCCGCCGCGCTGCAGGACTCCACCCCGTACGACGGCGTGCTGCGCATTCCGCCGGGGCATGCACTGATCCTGCGCGCCGGGGCGCGCGAGATCGCCGGGTACGAGCCGGTGGCCTCCCTCGCCGTCGCGGCGCCGCCCGCCGATCCCGACAGCGCGGTCGGTGCCGTGCGGGACGCGCTCGTCGAGGCCGTACGCGCCCGCCTCGCCGCGCCCCGGCACGTCCCCGGCGCCGACATCGACCCCGGGCCCGTGCCCGGCATGGGGCCGGCCGAGCGGCGTGCCGCACGCGGGATGCCGGTGCCCGGCATCGGCGCGGATCTGTCGGGCGGGCCGGCCTCGGGCACCCTCGCCCTGCTGGCGGCGGGGCTGCCCGGGATGCCGGGAACCGTGCTGGGGCACGGCACGGGCGCGGGCGAGCGGCTGCTCGCCGTCACCTTCAACGACCTGACCGTCGGCGGCCGGGAGGCCGAACTGGAGCGGGCGGGCACTCTGGCCGCCAACCCCCGCCTGCACCACGTGGTGGTGACCGGCGGCGAGGAGACCCTGCCGTACGGCAACCTGGACGGCCCGCTGACGGACGAGCCCGGCCCCAGCCTGGTGACCGCCGTACGGCATCGCACGCGGCTCGCCGCGGGCAGCGCCGACCACCTCACCGGCTACGGCGCCCGACAGGTGCTGGACGCCCATCCGGCGCGCCTGGCCGACCTGTTGATGGACCGGCAGCGGCGGCACCTGGTGCGGCCGGTGGCCGCACTGGCGAAGGCCGACGGCTCGGTGATGGTCCCCGCGCGCGTGTACGCCGCCGCGCGCCGGCTCGCCCGGACGCCCTACGGCGCGGGTCTGGAGAGGCTCGCCGAGCGGCTGCTCCAGCAGCGGTTCGACGAACCCGGCGGGGCGGTGGGGGCGTCGCTCGCCGCGCTCACCTGGGCCAGACCGGGGCCGGCGGCCCGGTGGCTGACCGGTGAGGCGCTGGCAGAAGTATCGATTCGCTTGCAGGGGGCGACCCATCGCTCCGGAGTAGGACCCGGGCAGCGGCCGGGCGACTTCCGCGCGCGCGGGGCGCTGGCCCGGGCGGCCGCGGACATCCGCGTACTGGAGCAGGCCGCGGAGATCCGCTTCCAGCGCCTGCACACACCCTTCCTCGACAACCAGGTCGTGCGCGCCTGCCGGGCCCTCCCCGAGGCGCTGCGCGTCCAGCCCGGGGCCCGGGCGGCGATCCTGCGTACGGTCCTGAAGGGCGCCGGCGTCGCCGACCTCCCGCCCGGCTGGGGCGCGCCCTCGCATGCGCCCGCGGCGGCGGCCGCACGTGCGGGACTGCGCGTTGCCGTGGACTCCCTGATGGCGCTGTTCGACACGCCCCTGCTGGCGGAGGCCGGGCTGGTCGAGGCCCGGGTCGTCCGCAAGGCCCTGCGCGCGGCGGCACAGGGCGAACCCCTGCCCCTGGACGGGCTCGCCGACCTGGTGTCCCTGGAGCTGTGGCTGCGTCGCCTGCTCGCCCGGCGCGGCACCTGCTGGACGGGAACACCGGCACGCGCGCGTGCGGTACCGGCGGGGATCACACCGCGCCGGGGGGCGCTGGCCTCGGGCGCGTGAGCCGGCGCGCGTGCGGAACGCGCCTCGACGCCCCTTACGAGCAGGTGAACTTCGACGCGGCCCAGTCCGCGAGTACCAGGTTGTCGAGGTGGCTGTGCGGTTCCACCACCAGCCGTACGGTCCTGCGCCCGGTGAGGTCCACATGGACGGGGACGGCGGCGTCGCCGCCCTTGAGCACCCCGGACTTCCACAGCTGGACACCGTCCGCGTGGACGGAGAAGGAGACCTGGCCGAGCTTCAGCATCCCGTCGTCGACACCGACCCACGCGTCGTAGGAGGCGCACTCACGGTTGAGGTCGACGGTGACGGAGGACCGGCCGTGGACGGTCACCCCGCGCGCGTACGACGTACCGCCGATCGACAGGCCGCCCCGCTGCCACACCCAGGTGCTGCCGCTGAGCCGCAGCTCGGGCTCGGTGCCGTCGCCGGTGAGGTCGTAGGACAGCTCGCTCAGCTGGTAGTCGGTGCCTGGGGGCGGCGGGGTCGGGGTCGGAGGGGGCGTCGCCGTAGACGTCGGGGTGGGCGTCGGCTCCAGGGTGGGCGTGGGCGTCGGAGCGGGCGCTGCAGTGGGCGTGGGGGACGGTGTGGGCGTCCGGGCCGGCTCCGCCGCCGGGACGATCGCCGGCGGCCGCGGCGCGGGCTGCTCGGGCGACGGCGTGGGCGTGGGGGTGGGCACGGGCGGCTCGGGCCGGACGATCGGCGCGGACGCGCGCGGCCTCGCCTCCGGCTCCTCGGGCGTGCTGTCGTCGCCGGCAAGGGCGAGCGCGACCACCGCGATCGCCGTGGCGACCACCCCGGCCGCGATACCGGCCTTCACCGGCGCACCCAGCCCCTCCGACGCCGCACCACCGGCGCCGGCCCCGCCGGACGAGCCACCGCCCGCAGCGCCCGCAGCACCGGCTCCGGCGCCTCCGGCGACGAGCCCGGCCGCCTTGGCGTAGCCGGCGGCCCCGAACCAGCCGATGACCGCGACCGGCACGACGGCGGGGATGCCTCCGGCGACCTCCTCGATCTGGCCGGCGGCCAGCCGGCACCTGGCGCACTCCTCCAGATGCTTGCGCAGCCCTCGCTCGGCGCGGGTGCGCAGCCTGCGGCGGGCATACGTGCCGAACTGGTCGGCGTAGCGCGCGCACTCCTCGTCGCTGGTGAGGGCGGCACTGACGTGGGCCTGGAGGTAGGCCTGTCTGAGGCCCTCGCGGGCGCGGCTGGCGAGGACGCGGGTGCCGTTGGCGTCGAGCCCGAAGAGCGTGGCGACCTCGCTCGGGGACTCGTCCTCGACCTCGGTGTGCCACAGCACGGCCTGCCAGCGCTCCGGCAGCGACCGGAAGGCCCGCATCGCCAGGGACTGCTCGGCCTCGTGCATCGCCCGTACGTCGGCGCCCAGTTCGAGTGTGTCCGGGTCGGATCCGTCCGACCGGGCGGCCTGCGTGGCGAACACCGCGAAGTCGTCGACCAGTTGCTCCCGCTTCGCGGAGTTCGTCCAGTTCGCGGCGACCCGCCTGACGGTGGTGAGCAGGTACGCCCGTACGGCGTGCTCGGGCCCGGAGCCGCCGCGTACCGCCTGGAGCATGCGGGCGAAGACCTCGGCGGTGAGGTCGTCTGCGGTGTGGGCGTCCCGGCAGCACGTGCGCGCGTACCGGCGGACCGCGTCCGCGTGGCGCCGGTACAGCTCCTCGTAAGCCGTGTCGTCGCCCGCGCGCATCCGTGTGATCAGCCCGGCGTCGGACGTCGGCGGCTCGGTCGGCGGCGTCAGGACGCCGTCCTGCCGCCGGTCGCGCTGCGCCGGTACCAGGGGTGGCGTGCGGCCCTCGGCCTCGGTGCCGTCGCCACCGAGCGACTCGTCCCGCCCGTCAACGCCCATCGCGGAAAGCCCCCGCCGCCTGCCCAACCAGTCCCGAACAGGAGCCAGAGTGCCATATTGGCTTTTGTTCAGGCAGCGGAGTACGGACCATCCACTCGTCCGTGGGACCTGTTTCGAGCCGGTACCGGTCGTCAGCCGTTCGAGCAAGGCTCAACGGGCGGTCACGGATGAGGCGTTGGGCCGGGGGTGGCGCACCGCCCCCGGCCCGCTGCACCACACGTCACGCCGGTCGCGACCGCAGCCCCTCCAGCAGGATGTCCAGCAGCCGCGCCGAAGCCGCCGCCTGCTGCGCGGCATCCGGCAGCGAGGGCGCCGCCGTGGCGATGACCAGCAGGACGTCCGACACCGACACGTCCGGCCGCAGCTCACCCGCCGCGCGCGCCCGCTCCACGAGCTGGCCCACGACGTCCAGCAGCGCCGCCGCCCCGCTGTCCTCCTCGGCCGCGGACGACCCCTCCGGCACGAGCCGCAGCTCACCGGCGCCGGGCTGGATCCGCTGCTGCGGCACCCGCGCCTCGTCGAGCCCGGCGCGTTCGCCGGCCTCGTCCGCGACGCCGACCCGCAGCACCTGCGGCGGCAGCAGCCGCCCGGCACCCGAGGCCACCGACGTACGCAGGAAACGCGACAGCGCCGACCACGGCTCGTCCTCCTGGCCGAGCGCCGCCCGGGCCTGGTCGGTCAGCCGGGAGGTCTCCTCCTCGGCTATCCGCCGGACCAGGACGTCCTTGCTCGGGAAGCGCCGGTACACCGTGCCGACACCGACCCGGGCGCGCCGCGCCACGTCCTCCATCGGCGCGCCGTAGCCCAGCTCGCCGAAGACCTCGCGCGCCGCCCGCAGTACATGCTCGAGATTGCGCTGTGCGTCCACGCGCAGCGGCGTCGTCCGCGGTCCGTCCCCGCGTCCGTTGCCCGCCGTCGCACCCACCACGCCACCAGGTGCGATGGCAGAAGTGGTAGACCAACGAGAGTCCTGAATGTGCATAAGAATTCCCCCGGTAATGACGTCTCCCCCCGGAGACTCTCCCCGCCATAGGTAAGCCGGAGCGTGTGGAACAAGCCCGGAACCGCGAGCCCGCCGGACCACGAGCCTGCCCGTCGCGAGCCCGAGACCCAGGAGTCCGGGAACCCGGTGAGCGCATCCCCCTACACCCCGTCGACATACGAACATAGTTGAGAGGGACTCAATTCAGAAGGGGCAGGTTCCGCACGGAGCGCCCCCCGATCGGAGTACGGGTCGTATACGTCCCGGTTGCACACCGTTACGCCACCCGGCTTCCCTCCGCTGACCTGCACGGCTGTCGCCTGCGCCGACATTTCGGCCAACCCTGCGCATGCCCCGCGCGCGGTCACACAATTTGCCGGGGCTGTGGACAAACGCAAGCGCCGGGTGCGTCATGGGATGGTGAGGGAACCTGCGCGCATTCTCGTTGTCGGCGGCGGCTACGTCGGGATGTACACGGCCCTGCGCCTGCAGCGGAAGCTGAAACGGGAACTCGGGCGCGGCGCGGCCGAGATCACGGTCGTCACGCCCGACCCGTACATGACGTACCAGCCGTTCCTCCCCGAGGCGGCCGCCGGTTCCATCTCCCCCCGCCATGTCGTCGTACCGCTCCGCCGCGTCCTGGCCGACTGCCGGGTCGTCATCGGCGAGGTCCGCTCCGTCCGGCACGCCGAACGTGTCGCGACCCTCACCACCCTCGCCACCGAGGAGGAGGGCACCGGCATCGAGCAGCTGTCGTACGACGAACTCGTCCTCGCCCCCGGGTCCGTCTCACGCACCCTGCCCGTCCCCGGCCTCGCCGACCACGGCATCGGCTTCAAGACCGTCGAGGAGGCCATCGGCCTGCGCAACCACGTTCTGGAGCAGATGGACATCGCTTCCTCCACCCGCGATCCCGCCATCCGCGACGCGGCCCTCACCTTCGTCTTCGTGGGCGGCGGATACGCCGGAGTCGAGGCGCTCGGCGAGCTGGAGGACATGGCCCGCTACGCCACGCGCTACTACCACAACGTCCAGCCCGAGGACATGAAGTGGATCCTCGTCGAGGCCTCGGACCGCATCCTCCCCGAGGTCGGCGAGGAGATGGGCCGCTACACGGTCACCGAACTACGCCGCCGCAACATCCAGGTCCTCCTGGGCACCCGCCTCGAATCCTGCGCCGACCGGGTCGCGGTCCTCAGCGACGGACAACGATTCCCCACGCGTACGGTCGTCTGGACGGCCGGCGTGAAACCCCATCCGCTGCTCGCCGCCACCGACCTGCCGCTCACCGAGCGCGGCCGACTGCACTGCACCGCCGAACTGTCGATCGAGGGGCACGCGCACGCGTGGGCAGCGGGAGACGCCGCCGCCGTACCCGACGTCACCGCCGGCGCATCCGGCACCACATGCGCACCCAACGCCCAGCACGCGCTCCGTCAGGCCAAGGTCCTCGGCGACAACATCGTCCACTCCCTGCGCGGCGAACCCCTCCAGACGTACGCCCACAAGTACGCCGGTTCGGTCGCCTCCCTCGGACTGCACAAGGGCGTCGCCCACGTCTACGGGCGCAAGGTGAAGGGCTACCCCGCCTGGTTCATGCACCGCGCCTACCACCTCAGCAGGGTGCCGACCTTCAACCGCAAGGCGCGCGTGCTGGCGGAATGGACCCTCGCGGGCCTCTTCAAACGGGAGATCGTCTCGCTCGGTTCACTCGAACATCCCCGAGCCGAGTTCGAACTCGCGGCCGGTGGAAAGCCTCCTTACGACCCGAAGGGGTCGACCTGACCCTCGCGAGGAACTCCTGCGGCCACCCCGGCGTCTGACGGATGTCGGCCCGGTCGGCCACACTGCCAGACTGATCCCCGCGACAGGGCGAGCCCCTGCCCACCAACCCACGAGGCTTCTCCCAAGTGCTGCACTTCCCAGGGGCCGTGACAAGGTACGGCCACCGACGTACGACCCCCGGGGGACCGGGCCGGATCCGGAGCCGGTCGACGACAACTACACGAGGCAAGGATTCGTGAACTTCACGCGCTGGAGCGCCCGGCTCCCCGGAACGCAGCGCCGCGCCGCAGCGCGGACCGCACACACGGTCACCCCGGACCGGCGAGGGGACGGCTCCGTCCCCGCAGCCCGCACCGAACACCTGACCGACGACCCGGTGCCGGTCCCCGCTGTGGACGAACTCCCGGTACGCGAGGTCCTCGACCGCGTCCCCGGCCTCGTCGCCCTGGTCCACGGCCCCGACCACCGCCTCGCCTACGTCAACGACGCCTACGCCACCGCCTTCGGCGTACGCCCACCCGGCGCACCTGCCCGCGAGGCCCTGCCGGAACTCCACGAACTGGGCCTGCTGCCCCTCCTGGACCAGGTCCTGCGCAGCGGCAAGCCCCGTACGGTCAAGTCCCGCAAGGCCCCCGACGGCCGCTCCTACACCTTCACCTGCACCCCGGTCGCCGAGGGCGACGGCAGCGACCCCGGCGTCCTCGTCTTCGCCACCGACGTCACCGACCACGCCGAGGCCGCCGAACGCCTCCGCGCCAGCGAACGCCGGCAGCGCGAGACCGCCGTCACCCTCCAGCGCTCCCTGCTCCCCCAGGAGCTGGAACAGCCCGACGACCTCCGCATCGCCGCCACCTACCAGCCCGGCGGCACCGAGGCCGCCGTCGGCGGCGACTGGTACGACGTGATCACCCTGGGCGGCGGCCGCACGGCCCTGGTCATCGGCGACGTCATGGGCAGAGGCGTCCGCGCCGCCGCGGTCATGGGCCAGCTCCGTACCGCCGTCCGCGCGTACGCCCGCCTCGACCTGCCCCCGCACGAGGTCCTCCAGCTCCTCGACGGCCTCGCCGCGGAGATCGACGCCAACCAGATCGCCACGTGCGTGTACGCCGTCCACGACCCGAACGAGGGACGGCTGGTGTACGCCTCGGCCGGCCACCTCCCCATCCTCGTCCGCGACGACAGCGGCAACGTCCTGCACGCCGACGAACCCACCGGCCCGCCCCTCGGCACGGGCGGCTGGATGCACACCTCGGGCTCGATCCCCCTGGGCCCCGGCTCCACCGCCGTCCTCTACACGGACGGCCTGGTGGAGCGCCGGGACAAGGACCTGGACGAGGGCATCGCCGCCCTCGAACGCGCCCTGGCGGGCGCGACCGGCACCCCGCAGGTCATCTGCGACCGCCTGGTCCGCTCGGCGGGCGTGACGGCGGACCACGACGACGACGTCGCCGTCCTGGTCCTCCAGCACCCGGCCCGTACGGGCCCGGAGAGCGATCTGTTCCGCAACGCGGCCCTGGAACTGCTCGGCGGCGTGGAAGCGGCCCCACGCGCGCGTGCGTTCGCCTCCGGCGTCCTCACCAGCTGGCGCTTCCCACCCGAGCTGCACGACCTCGGCGTCCTCGCGGCGAGCGAGCTGGTCGCCAACTCCCTCCAACACGGCACCCCACCCATGCGCCTCCGCCTGCGCCGCACCGACCGCCGCCTGATCGTCGAGGTCACCGACGGCAACGACCACCTCCCCCGCCGCCGCCGCGCAGAACCGGGCGACGAGTCGGGCCGAGGCATCGCCATCGTCGCAACGATCGCCTCCAACTGGGGCAGCAGACGAACCCCGGGCGGCGGAAAAGCAGTGTGGTGCGAGTTCGCCCTACCGAAGGCCTGAGGCCGACACCGTAGTCCGCGGGCATCCGTGCCTCCCCGTCCAGCCGCGGGCAGTCGTGCCGCCTGGGGCGATGGGGGTCCCCCCGCTCGAGCGAAGCCGAGAGTGGGGGAGGGTGGGCGCGGGCGGCTCCCCGTAAGCGCCGGGCTGCGCGACCCACCCCCGCCCAGCCACAACGCTGGCGATCCGCTTTACGCGTCCGTAGCTCACGCCTCCGCAGGAACCGCCTCCGAAGCCCCACCCCGCGACACAACCCGACTCCGCCCCAGCCACGGCTGATCCTGCACGTCAGTCAGCTGCCGCCCCAACCGCACCGCCAACACACTGATCCCCAAGGAGAAGAGCAGAAACGTCACGACATACGGCCCATGCAGCGCAGCCCCCATCGGTCCCCCCACCGCCGGCCCAACCGCCAACGCCAGCTGCTTCACCAGCGCGAACGCCGAGTTGTACTGCCCAGCCATCCCCACCGGCGCAAGATCGGCAACCAGCGGAGCCACCGTCGGCGACAACATCGCCTCACCCAGCCCGAACAGCGCATACGTCGAGATGAACGCGGCCGTAGCCATCTCCTGGCTACCGTGCCCCAGCCCCGCATACCCGGCCGCGACCCACGCGACGGCCCAGATCAGCCCGACCACCGCGATCACCCGCGACCGCCGCCGCCGCTCGACGAACTTCAGCACGGCGAACTGCGCCACCACGATCATCGCGGTGTTGGCAGCCAGCGCCGTCCCCAGGGCAGACGTAGAAATCCCGGCCGCCTCGACCCCGTACGCGCTCAGCCCCGACTCGAACTGCCCGTAGCACGCAAAGAACAGCACGAACCCCAACACGCACAGTTGCACCATCGCCCGGTTACCCAGCAACTGCTTCCAGCTGCCCTTCGCCGACCGCCCCGGCGCATCCCCGATCCGCGGCGAGTGCGGCATCCGCACCGTCGCCATCACCACGACCAGCAGCAGGAACATCACCGCCTCGATCGTGAACAGCAGCGTGAAGGACGAGACCCGGGTCGCATCGACGAGATGACCACCGATGAGCCCGCCGACACCCAGCCCCAGGTTCTGCAGGAAGAACTGCATCGCGAACGCCCGAGACCGCGTCTCCGCCGACGAACAGTCCACGATCATCGTCGCCAGCGCCGGCTGCATCACGGCCTGCCCGGCTCCGAGTGTCCCCGCCGACAGCAGCACAGCCACCGCATTGCCCGCGAACCCCAGGCTCAGCGCCCCCAGCGCGGCGGTGATCAGGGCGGCGAGCAGCACCGGCAGCGGGCCACGCCGGACGATGGCCCGCCCGGCGAACGGCAGCACGATCAGCGCGGCCACGGCGAAAACGGCGAGTACGAGCCCCGCCGTCACGGCCCCCAGCCCCCGCACCTGCGCCACATAGACGTACAGGTAGGGGACGGTAAAGCCGAGCCCGAACGCGCTGAGTGCGTTGCCCACGTGGATCCGGCGCATCGCTGCGCCCATCGCCCTGGTCACGTTCACCTCTCTCAAGTACTTGCGAGCGTCACTAGTTAGAGATGAAGACTTCACCTCTAAACTTCGAAGCTAAAGACTACATAGAGAAGGACTTCAACGCCAAGCAGGCCCGTGCGATACTCCCTCCATGGGCGACACCACCGGCACCGGCGTCACCGAGCCGACACTCGAAGAACAGATCGCCGCCTACCAGCGCGAGTTCCGGGACCTCGACCCCCAGGTCGAGAAGATCGTTTCGGCGCTCTCCCGCCTGAACCGCCGTATGAACGTCGCCTACGGCCGCCAGACCGCCGCGCTCGGCATCAGCAACGCCGAGTGGGAGGTCCTCAAGGCCCTCGTTCTCTCCGGCGCCCCCTACCGCATGGGCCCCAGCGACCTCGCCAAGCGCCTCGGTCTCACACCGGCTGCGATGACCCATCGCATCGACCGCTTGGTCGCCGAGGGTCTGGTCACCCGGGAGCGGGACGAGACCAACCGCGTACGGGTGATCGTGGAGCTGACCCCCGAGGGCCGAGAGAAGTGGCTCGAGGCCATGCGACTGGCGTCGGTCTTCGAGGAGGACCTCCTGCAGGACCTGTCCCCGGACGAGCGAACAGTCCTCGGCGAGGTCCTGACCAGGCTCCTGCGCAGGGTGGAACACGCCCAGCCGGACGCCGGCGGCCGCCTCAGCGACCTGGACTGAAGCGAGCGTAAAAGATCTTGACAGGGGGCACTTGACAGCCCCCTACCCGCTCCGTAAAGTTCTTCGGGTTGCCACGGAGCCGTAACGGTTCTGCGGCAGCACCTCCCGCCGCGAAAGCGGCAAATCAAACCACCAGCACGATCTCCCGACGGGGTTGATTTCGGCGCGCCCGAATTCAATTCGAATGGGACTCGGCGGCCCGATTGGGAATCGCCGAGAGGATCCGCTAAGGTTTGAGACGTCGGAACGGCCCAACGGCCGGGAAGGCAAGCCCCGCTGACTGGGAGTCAGGCCCGAAAGGATCTGATAGAGTCGGAACCGCCGGAAAGGGAAACGCGAAAGCGGGAACCCGGAAAGCACCG